>JAYVWH010000162.1:0-11886 GCA_043786265.1 Kofleriaceae bacterium
GCGTGCCGCCGTCATCTCGGGCAGCGTCGGTACACCGGGCGACATCACGACGAGGTCGGCCTGCGTGAACGTCTCGAGCTTGTGGCCGCCGAGCTCCCAGGTCACCGGCACGCCGTCCAGGAGCTTCACCTGTTCGACCAGCTTGTCGGCGGGCTTACCGTCGGTGATCGTGACGCGTGCGCCGCGACGCACGCAAAACTTCGCGACCGCGACGCCGGTCAGGGCGAGACCGACGACGACGACCTTCTTGCCTTCGAGCTGCATACAAACCTCAGCGCATCTTCAGCGTGCCGAGCGCGAGCAGCGCCAGCAGCGCCGAGACCAGCCAGAACCGGACGATGATCTTCGGTTCGTCCCAGCCGAGCTTCTCGTAGTGGTGATGGATCGGGGCCATGCGGAACACGCGACGGCCAACGACCTTGCCGTCCGGGCCCATCTTCTTCGTGGCCTTGTAGACGCTGGTCTGGATGATGACGCTGAACGCCTCGACGACGAACAGGCCACCGACGATGAGCAGCACGATCTCGTTCTTCGTCAGCACGGCGAGCATGCCGATCGCGCCACCGATGCCGAGCGACCCGACATCGCCCATGAACACCTGCGCCGGATAGGTGTTGTACCAGAGGAAGCCGATGCCACTGCCAAACAGCGCGGCCGAGAACACGGCGAGCTCCTCCGCACCCTGGATGTGCGCGATGTGCAGGTACTGCGCGATCGTGACCGGGCCCTGCGACGTGAGGATCGTCGTCGAGACACCGGCGATGTACGCGAACAACAGGAACACGCCCGCGTTCATGATCGACGGACCGATCGCGAGGCCATCGAGACCGTCGGTGAGATTGACGGCATTCGCGGTGCCGACGACGACGAACGCGCCGAAGATCGTGTACGCCCACGCCGGAATGATCAGGCCCTGCTGGGCGAAGTTCGTGAACGGCAGCTGGATGTGGAGCCGCACGTCCTCGCTCATCGTATTCGAGTAGAAGAGGTACGCCATCGCACCGCCGGCGATGGTGAACTCGAGCAACAGGCGCAGCTTGCCGCTGATGCCCTTCTTGTTCTTCTTCGCCACCTTCTCGTAATCGTCGGCAAAACCGACCGCACCGAACGCGATCGTCACGCTGACGGCGAGCCAGACGAGCGAGCTGCGCAGGTCACACCACAGCAGCGTCGACACCGCGAGGCAGAACAGGATCAGCGAGCCGCCCATCGTCGGCGTGCCTGCCTTCTTCTTGTGGGTCGCCGGGCCGTCCTCGCGGATGGTCTCACCGATCTGCCGAGACTTGAGGCGCTCGATGAACCACGGACCGATCAAGAACGACAGCAGTAGTGCGCTGATCGCGGCGCACAGGATGCGCGTCGACGGATAGCGGAAGACGCGCAGCCAACCGATGTCGCGCCCGAGAACCCCGTACAGCAGGTGGAACAGCATCTAGAGCGCGCTCTCCTTCATCGCCTCGAGCACTTTTTCGAGCCGCATGCCACGCGACCCCTTGAGCAAGATCCAGCCGCCACCCTCGGTCTCCGACAGCGCAGCATCGGCGCCATCCTCGTGCGTGAGCACGACCATCGACTGATCGCCCGCGGCGTTCGCGACGGTGCCCGCGTGATCGCCGAGCGCGATGACCTTGATGCCGAGCTGCTTCGCGAGCTGGCCGATCTCTTCGTGGGCGGCCTTCGCGTGATCGCCGAGCTCGAGCATGTCGCCGAGCACCGCGATCGCGGGACCACCGTGAGCGCGTTCCGCGAGCGTACGCAGGGCGGCAGCCATCGACGCGGGGTTCGCGTTGTAGCAATCGACGATCACGTGGCGACCACCGAGCTCGACGACCTCACCGCGCATCGACATCGGCATCGCACGGGACAGGCCGCGCAGCGAATCTACGACCGAGGCACCGGCGGCGTGGGCGGCGGCGAGCGCGGCGCACGCGTCGATCATCGTGTGCTTGCCGACGAGCTGCATCTCGAGCTCGTGTAGCTCGCCGAACACGTCGAGCTTGGCGCGGCCGCCGAGAGGTGTGGCCGTGTACTCGACGAGACGGACGTCGCCTTCACCCTCGCCAAATGTCACATGGCGAGCGCCCGGCGCGTGGATACGCGACCAATGCTCGAGGCGCAGATCACCCGCGGGGCGGATCACGGTGCCGCTCGGCTTCATGCCGATCCAGATCTCCGACTTCGCCTGCGCGATCGCGTCGGTCGTGCCGAGCAGCTCGATGTGAGCGGTGCCCGCGTTGACGACGACGGCGATGTCTGGCTCGGCGATCTTCGTGAGGTACTCGATCTGTCCCAAGCCGCGCATGCCCATCTCGACGACGCCGAACTGGTGGAACAGGCGCAGGCCCAAGACGGTGAGCGGCAGCCCGGTCTCGTTGTTGAGTGAGCCCAGCGCCGCGTGGGTCGTGCCCGTCATCGCGAGCGCTGCGCGCGTGAGCTCCTTGGTCGTGGTCTTTCCGGCCGAACCGGTGATCGCAACGAGGCGTCGGTCGTTACCGGCCCATGCGCGACGATGCGCGCGTGCGAGCTTGCCGAGCGCGGTGCGCGTATCGTCGACGACGATGCCCGCGTGCTTGAGCGCGCGGACATCCGGCGCGAGCAGCTCCGGGGCCGCGGCCGGCGCCCACCGCTTGCCCTCCTTGTCGACCATCACCGCGGCGGCCCCAGCCTTGATCGCGTCGAGGCAGAACCGGTGACCGTCGTGGGTCTCGCCGCGCACGGCGACGTAGAGCGAGCCCGGCTTGACGGCGCGGCTGTCGATCACGACGCGGTCGCAGGCGAGCTTTCCGTCGCCGAGCACCTCACCGCCGACATCGCGCGCGATTCCCGCGACCATGCGTCGCTCGCGTTCGGTCGCTGCAGCCGCGGCCTCTTCGCGATCGTCGAAGTGGTGCTTCGTGGTGCCGACGATCTGGTAGTCCTCGTGGCCCTTGCCGGCGATCACGACGACGTCGCCCGGCGTGGCCTCGGCGATCGCGGCGCGGATCGCAGCACGGCGATCCACATCGACAAAGAACGGCCGCGGAACCGCGGGAAGGATCGCGTCGATGATCTTGCGCGGATCTTCGGTGCGCGGATTGTCGCTCGTGACGATGGCGAGGTCGGCGAGCTCTGCGACAGCGGCGCCCATCTTCGGACGCTTCGTCGGATCGCGATCGCCGCCGCAGCCGAACACGCAGATCAGCCGGCGGCGGGTCAGCGGGCGCAGCGCAGTGAGCACGTTGCGAAGTGCATCGGGCGTATGGGCGTAGTCGACGAGGATGTCGAGGTCGACAGGGTTCGCGACGCGCTCCACACGGCCGGGCACGCCGCGTAGCTGCGCGATGCCGGCGACGATGTGCTCGTGTCCAACGCCGAGCGCCTCGGCAATCCCAACGGCGAGCCCGAGGTTCGCGACGTTGTACTGACCGATCAGGGGCTTTGCCTCGAGCGAGAGCGCACCGCGCGGCGTCTTGAAGTTCGCCGCAATGCCCTTGACCGTGGACGCCTGAAACGTGGCGTGGACATCGGCGATGCCCCGATCTTCGACAGACACGCGCAGGGTCGCTGTGTGACGCGGATCGGCGGCAGCCGCCATACCCTCGCCTTCGGGGTCATCGATGTTGACGACCGCAGTGCCACCATGGACGTGCTCCGCGAACAGCAGGCGCTTCGCATCGCGATACGCCTCCATCGTGCCGTGCACGTCGAGGTGATCCTGCGTGAGGTTCGAGAACGCGCCGACCGCGAACTGGACCCCGGACAGCCGCTCCATCACGAGCGCAGCCGACGACACCTCCATCACGACGTGCGTGACACCGGCGGCCTTCATCGCAGCGAAGGTCTCGTGCAGCACCTGCGGCGTCGGCGTGGTGTACGGCGCCTCGTGGCTTTCGCCGGCCCACCGGTATTCGACCGTACCGATCACGCCCGGCTTGTGCCCCGCCGCTGCGAGGATCGCTTCGACGAGGTACGTCGTGGTCGTCTTGCCGTTGGTCCCCGTGATGCCGATGAGGGTCATGCCCTTCGCCGGATCCCCGAGCGCCCGACCGACGAGCGCACCGAGTACCTTGGCTGCACTGGACACGATCACTTGCGGCACGGCGATGCCCTCGAGCTCGTGCTCGACGACCACCGCTGCGGCGCCCTTGGAGATCGCGGCCGCCACGAACGCGTGACCGTCGCTGCGTAGTCCCTTGACGGCGACGAACAGATCCCCCGCTTCGACCTTGCGCGAATCGTCGCGGACTGACCGGACGGTCCCCTCGGGGTCGCCCACGAGTCGGGCGCCCGGCAGGCCGTCGATGAGCTCGCGCAGAGTCATGCTGAGTTAACGCGCAGCTTCAGCGATTTCGTGCAGCAAAACAAGTGTGGCTAGGGCGCCGAAATTCGCCGCGCGTCGTCGGAGAACACGAGTTTCACGCGCACGGGTGCCGCCACGTTCCCTGCTGGCGGTTCTTGCGCGATCACCTGACCGGTTCCTTCGACGTCGACGTCGATGTGGAACTTACGGGCCTCGTCTAGCGCACGGCTGAGGCCCATGCCGGCGAAGCTGGGGATCGAGAAGCCCGTGGACGCGGCCTGCTCCTCGGGAGCTTGGTCGACCGCCGGGTCATCGATCGACTCCCCGGCACTTTCGATCACCACCGGTGCGACCTTCGCCGCCGCAGCCGGCTGCTTGGCGCCCGGCAGCGGCTTTGGGGGCGGCAGCGCCTCACCGGGAACGCCGAGGTAGCGCAGCGACTGGCTGGCGATCTCCGCGAACACGGGCGCAGCGACCTTGCCGCCGTAATGCTCGCCGTTGTTCGGCTCGTCGATCATCACGATGATCGCGAGGCGCGGGTTGTCAATCGGCGCAAGTCCTGCGAACGAGCCAAGGTACCGGTTCGTCGAATAACCGCGCACGGCGTGATCGTACTTGTAGGCGGTGCCGGTCTTGCCTCCGCACTTGAAGCCCGGAACGTCGACACCAGCGGCGGTACCGGCGATCGTGCCGGGCTCCTTGCCGTTGTTGAACACCGACGCGAGCATCGCGCGCATCTGAGCCGCGTGTTCCGGCGTGATCATCTGATGCGACACGCCGGTGCCCCGATAGGTGACTTTACCTTCGTGATCGCGAACCTCTTCGACGATGCGAGGTTCAGTGAACAGACCGTTATTGCCAATCGCAGCCAGGCCGGCAGCGAGCTGGAGCGGCGTGATCGTCAAGCCATAGCCGAACGCGATCGTTCCGAGCTCGACATCGCGCCACGTCGATCCGTCGCGAAGCTTGCCGGGCTGCTCACCGGGCAGCTCGATGCCGGACTTGCCGCCGAAGCCGAAGCTCTTGAGGTAGCTGTACAGCTTGTCGCGGCCAAGGCGCAGCGCGATCTTCGCAGCGCCGATGTTCGACGACACCGTGATGATCTCGGTCGTCGTCAACGAGGGGTGAACGTGGGTGTCACGGAACGTCTTGGGACCGACCTTGAACCCAGCGCCGATCGCGAACGGCGTGTTCGGTTTCACGGCGCCGTCCTCGAGTGCCGCGGCAACCGTGAAGACCTTCATCACGGAGCCGGCTTCGTACGTATCCGTCACCGGCCGGTTGCGCGCGCCGTGATCGCCGCCCGAGTTCGGGTCGTACGTTGGATAGCTCGACATGGCGAGCACCCGGCTCGTCGCCACGTCGAGGACGACTGCGACGCCGTTCTTCGCCTTCTGCGCGATCATCGCAGATGTCAGCGCTTCGTCGGAGATCGCCTGAATGCTGCGGTCGAGGGTCAGGCGTACGCTGGCGCCGGACTCGATGGGTATGACCCCATCAGCGAGCATCTTGCGGCCCCGCGCGTCGCGCAGTGCATTCACGGCGCCGCGCTTGCCCTGCAGATACTCGTTCATCGACAGCTCGATGCCGTCGACGCCGTTCCCGTCGATGTCGGCACGGCCGATCACCGGTCCCGCGATCGACTTGCCCGGGTACCACCGGCGCGGTTCGCTGGCGACCTCGATGCCGGGCAGCTTCGCGTCGCGCACCGATTTTGCGACGGCGGGTGCAACGTGACGGTCGAGCCACACGAATCGGCGATCGCCGGAGAGCCGGCTTTCGAGCACGCGTGCGTCGCCACCGAGGAGGGTGGCGAGCTTCTCCGCCGTGGCGGCGACGTCGCGGACCTCGTGCGGGTTCGCCCACACCGAATCGGCATCGGCGCTGACCGCGAGCGGGCGGCCACGCGTATCGGTGACTTCGCCGCGTGGGCCCGGAATGTCGATGCGCAGTGCGTGCTGGCGCGCGGCGAGCTCGCGATACTTCGGGCCGTCCTCGATCTGAAGCGCCCAGGCCTTATAGCCGACACCAACGAGGCCGAGCATCACCACGAAGCCCGCGCCATACGCGCGAGTGCGCGCGGCCGGCGGCACACCCGGCGTCATCGGCTTCACGGGTGAGACCGCGATCGGCTTGGGCGTCTTCATTGGGCGGCGACCTGCTTGAGGTGCGGAACGTCGACGATGCGGATGCGATCCGGTGCGACCGTCGTCATGCCGAGCTGCGCCGCGAGGCGGCGAATCCGATCGGGTGCAGTCAACGTGGCGCGCTCGACCTCGAGACGGCGCTTCATCTCCGTCAACCTGCGAACCTGCTCGGCTTGCCTGTCCAGCTGATAGCCGAGGCGCAGCACTTCATGCTGGCGATTGACGCGAGCGAGCCCGAACGCAGTGAGCATCGCAGCGACGATCACCATCGCGACCACGACAACGCGCACTGATGCAGCGGTGCCATCTGTCCGCTTGAAAATCCGATACACCGAAGCCGCGGACGACGTCATTTCCCGTCGCTCCACTACAACCTCGCAGCATCCCTCGGGCAATTTTTTCACCTGCACTTCTCGTCGAGCGTTGCGGTTCTCGTGCGCTCCCGGCTCGTCGGGACGTCGATCGCACACTGCGCACACTCAGCCAGAGGCGCCGGACTGCACACAGGTACAGGCGAAGGATCGACTCCGTAGCGCGCGCGAACCCCGCGTGAGAGATACTCGCGCAGCCGTGAGCACTCGTCGTTACCGCCCTGCCCTCGCCCTCCTCACCGTCGCCGCAGTTCTCCTCGCAACCGGCTGCGCCGGACCGCAGGCGCACCGGACCGCCCGCCGCGCGGAGCTCGGCATCGGAGTCTCGCTCGCCGGTGTCCTCGCAACCTCACTCGTGATCGCGGCAGCGCCGTCGACCAAGCCCGAGTCGATCGCCGTGACCGCCGCGTTTGGTGGCGCCGCGATCCTGTGCGCGATCGTCTACGGCGTCGCCTACGCGAACGAGCCACCACCGGCGCCGCCGCCACCACCGCCGCCTGACCGGCGTCCCGAGGCATGGGCGCTGACCCAGCAGGCTCAGGCCGCCGCGCGGGCGAACGATTGCGCGACGGTGAAGCGCCTGGATGCTTCAGTCGCTGCCCTCGACGAGAGCTTTCATGCTGTCGTCTTCGCCCGCGATGTCGCGATCGCGGGTTGCCTCGCGGCGCCCTGACCAACAGATCAGTCGTCGCGGTAGCGGCCGCCGGTTGGCGGATTCGTTCCTTTGACCGCAGGCAGGTTCGGCGCCGCGGTTCGCTCGCAGGCACGCAGTCGCGCCGACCGAGCGCGCGGGTTGCGCGCGACCTCATCATCTGTGCCGAACACTGCCTTGCGAGTGAGGAGCTCGACGACGGGCTCGATGCGCTCGCCCGCTTCGGCCGCGAGGCGCGGTGGCAGCGAGGTCGTCCAGGTCAGATCGCGAAACGCATTCTTGACGAGGCGATCCTCGAGCGAGTGGAACGAGATGATCACGCAGCGGCCACCGGGTGCGAGTAGATCGGGGAACGCGTCGAGGAAGCGCTCGAGCTGATCGAGCTCCCTGTTCACCGCGATGCGCAGGCCCTGAAAGGTCCGCGTGGCCGGATGGATCTTCGACTTGCGCTGCTCGGCAAACGGGATCCCAAGCGCGATCACGCGCGCGAGATCGAGCGTCGTATGGATCGTTCTGGCCTCGATCGCTTCCTTGATCAGCCGGGCGATCTTCTTGGCGTGGCGCTCCTCGCCGAGGTGACGAATGACCTCGGCCAGCTCGTCCGCATCGAGATCGGTGAGTAGGTCGAGCGCGGTCGGACCTTTCGTTGGGTCCATCCGCATGTCGAGCGGCCCCTCCTTCATGAAGGAGAACCCGCGCTCCGCGTGATCGAGCTGGGGCGACGACACGCCGAGGTCGAGCAAAAGACCATCGACCTGAGTGATGCCGCGCGCGGCGAGCAGCGCCCCGGCATCGCCGAATTCCCCATGGATCAAGCGGACCTGCGCGTCTGACTGGTCTGCCGGCGAGATCCCCGCGGCCTGAAACCGCGCGGCGGCAGCGGCGAGTGCGGCGGGATCCCGGTCGATCCCGATCAGCCGAGCGCCCGTACCAACGATGGCCGACGCGTGCCCTGCACCACCGAG
Source organism: Kofleriaceae bacterium (assembly GCA_043786265.1). Classification (GTDB taxonomy): domain Bacteria; phylum Myxococcota_A; class Polyangia; order Haliangiales; family Haliangiaceae; genus JABFXX01. The sequence goes on from JAYVWH010000162.1 coordinate 8,415, forward strand.
GGTCCCGTCGACGTAAACCTTGTCCTTTTGAGGGGATAAGTACTGCAAGACCTCGCCGGGTAGGACCGACTCGTGGACGAAGTCCGCGCCTCCGGACACGTGGTGTTGGTACCACGCAGACCGTGCAAGATCGCAGAAATCTTGCGAATGATGCTGGGATCGTGTGCAGTTGTATGTAAGCAAGGGTGACCTCGATTGCTTGACGATCCGGATGGCGTCTCGTAGACTCCACCACTTCGCGGACAGGGATAACTGTGCTCAGGTACAAAGAAACCGAGGATATCGACGCTCGCTTCAACGAGGTCGAACGCACCGTGACCCTATGGCGCACCGCCATCGGAACGGCAAACCCTGTCGCACGGCAAGAGTTCAACAACCGCCTCCGGATCTCGCTCATCCACCACGATGCAGCGCTCGAGGGCGAGGTGCTGAGCTACAGCGAGATCAAGGCCGCGGTCGATCCGAGCATCATCAGTGATCCGTCGCTGATCCCGTCCTACGAAGAAATTCGCCGGTTCGACGACGCTTGTAACTTCGCTGCGGAGTCGGCCGCGAACAAGAAGAAGCCGTTCAAGCTCGACACGATCCGCGACCTTTACTCGATCCTTGCCCCCGACGAGAAGCCGAAGGGCCTCCCGTTCCGCAAGGAGAACCCGCTCCACCGGCTCTACTATCACGACATCGCGCCACCGGAGAAAATCCTCCCGATGATGCGCAAGCTCGGCGAGTGGATCGACGACGCTGCGACCAAGCACCTGCACGTGATCGAGAAGGTCGCGTCGCTGCACTCGAAGTTCATGGCGATCTTTCCGTGGGCCAAAGAGAGCGGCCGCACGATTCGCATCGCCTCGAACCAGCTGCTCCAAGAGGGCGGCTATCCGATCGCGATCATCCACTCGATCGATCGCCAGCGTTACTACGAGGCGCTGCGCGGTGATCACATCGGCCTCACCTCGCTGTACCTCGAGGCCGTGCAGACGACCGCCGAGACCGAGTTGCGTGTCTACGAGGAGGCCGGTAAGGCCCCGCCGAAGAAGCCGCGCAAGAACAAGCCGAACGTCGCGTAGCCATCCGGCTGCCGGTTCGCATAGGCCGCGCCGTGAGTGACCTCGTCATCTCCGATCGACTGACGATCCCAGCGGGCGAGCTCGGACTCGCCTTCGCACGCTCGGGCGGTTCGGGCGGCCAGAACGTCAACAAGGTTTCCAGCAAGGTAGAGCTGCGCTGGAACGTGGCGAGCTCCACCGCGCTGGCCGACGCAGACCGGACGTGGCTGCTCGACAAGCTCGCAAGCCGGCTGACCTCCGACGGAACCCTCATCGTCGTGTCGCAGCTGACGCGCGACCAGATCAAGAACCGCGACGACGCCGAGAGCAAGCTCGCGCTGATCGTCCGCACCGCCCTCGTGCGCCCCAAGACCCGGCGCGCCACCAAGCCCAGCCGCGCCGCCAAGCGCCGCCGCCTCGACGGCAAGCGCCATCGGGCCGAGATCAAAGCCAACCGACGCGGCGGCGACTGAGCGCCAGGGATCGACGCGCGAGCTCGGGCGCCAGCGTAGCTGGCCAGCCTCGAGGTCCTCGAGCGAAGCGCGCTCCCTGGAGCGAAGGAGCGGGGCTATGCGTCGCGATTGAGCGAAACTAGATCCCACGCTCCTGGGCGTGCTCAGATCTTATTTCGGAGGGGATGATGCGACTCGCGCTCGCCATGATCATGGCTGTCACCAGCTCGTCGTGCTTGCTCAGCGATGAGGATGGCGACGGATCCAACTACGTCGCGGTCAACGAGATCGACCAGGCCTACAAGGACGCCCAGTGCGCGCACCTCGCGATGTGCGGCGTGTTCCCGACCCGGGACGCGTGCCTGGCCGCCAACCTCAACACCAGCGGCGGGTTCAGCGTCGACCCCAACGTCGAAGCGGCGATCTACGCGGGTCACGTCATCTACAACGGCAGCAACGTCAAAGCGTGCATTGACGCCCTCGCGGCACGCTCGTGTGATCGTACGGACCAGTCCGCGCGCTCGACGCCCACGGAGTGCAGCGGATTCTTTCGCGGCTCGCTGGCGGCAGGCGAGGGCTGCTATGTCGACGAGGAGTGCCTGTCACAGCGCTGTTCGGGCGACTCCGGCGGGACGTGTTCGATGGGCAACTGTGTCGGAGACACCCCGCCACAGACCGGGCCTGCTCAGATTGGCCAGAACTGCTCGTCATTCTCCGGCTGCGTGACTGGCTCCTACTGCGACGAGCTCACCAACATCTGCACCGCGCTCAAAGGCTCGGGGGCGATGTGCATGTTCGACAGCGAATGCGCGTATGGCCTCGGCTGCAAGGGCTCGAGTGGTTCGCGCACCTGCGCCGCATTGCCCACGATCGGTCAGGCGTGCGCCACCGACGGCATCTGCCGCGACGAAGGCACCTATTGCGACTTCACTGCCGACATGTGCAAACAGCTCGGTCTGCCGAACGCGCAATGTACTTCGACCTCGCAGTGCTCGCCGTACTACCCCTGCAACCAGACGACGAACCCGGGCATGTGCAAGCAAGGCCCGGGCATCGGTCAGATGTGCGGGTCGAGCAATTGCTTCGACGCCGGCAGCTATTGCGACTTCAACACGTCGATGTGTGTCGCGGTGAAGGCCGATGGCCAGCCGTGTGACTCGTCGCAGCAGTGCGCGAGCGGCACCTGCGACTTCAACACGCAGCTATGCTCGTCGCCGATGACCTGCTTCTGATCCAGCGGGCCGCGGTCTGAGTTAGGATCGAGGGATGCGCGCCTCATGGCTCGTCCCGATGCTCATCCCGATCCTTGGTGCCTGCTCCGAGAAGCCGCCGCCGATGCCGCCGAAGGCGCCCAACGACGAGCTGATCGTCGGCGAGTTCGAGCGCCGGCATCAGGAGGCCAAGACCGCCGCGCGGTTCACGAAAGAGGGCTACGTGACGATCGCGTCGACCGCCAACGATCTCGACACGAAGCCGATCGCTTCAGGCACCTACAAGCTCGACGGCGAGCAGCTGGTCCTGACGTACAACAAGGGCGACATGTGCGAGTCCGGCGTCGAGGGCACGTACAAGGTCGTCGTGTCGAAGATCGGCATCCGATTCACCAAGGTCGATGACGCCTGCGACCGACGCGCGAAGATCGACGGCGAGACCTGGTACCGACGCTAAGGAACGCCAAGGACAATGCCGATCGGTTAGCGGCATTGGCATTCGGGCCCGATTAACACGCGCCCGACTCGCGCGCTGGCGACAGTGACGGCAGGCAGCAGACGCGATCCGCCCGAAACGAATCACCGGTAGCGACCGCCAAAGGGCGATGTGACTCGCAGGCGGGCACTACGCGCTCGTCCGTCGCAGGGCCTCCTTGATCAGCGCCGCCAGGTCTCCACCGTCCACGTGGGCGCTGGCTTCGTTCACGGCGCTGGTGGCGACCGGACGCGGATAGCCGAGTTGCACGAGCGCCTGCGTGGCCAG
>JAYVWH010000163.1:0-2804 GCA_043786265.1 Kofleriaceae bacterium
AGTAGCCGCGGGTGCTGCCGCGGGTGCCGCGGGTGCCGCCGCGGGTGCCGCCGCGGGTGCCGCGGGTGCCGCGGGTGCCGCGGGTGCCGCCGCGGGTGCCGCCGCGGGTGGTGCCGCCGCGGTCGGGGCGGAGCCGGCTGCTTCCGGCTTGGAATCGGCGGCCGGGGCGGGCTCGTCGTCGGCCAGGCTGTTGAGGCCACCGGGCTGATCCCAGGCGATCGCCGGCCCCTTGGTAATGCTGTCGGGGGCGCTGTTGCGCACTCCGCGGCGTTCTAGCTTCTCCTTCGCGCGGTCCTTGAGCTTCATCTCGCGGTTGCGCTTCGAGAACGTTCCTCGTTGATTCGCCATGGCGTCGCACTCCTTCCCGGCTCGTGAACAACGCGCCGGTTATGATTCCAGGACGCCTCCACGGAGGAGCCAACCGGGGCCGTAGGTTTACCACGTTCAGACGCGCGACACTACCCGACGGCGTTCACCCTGGACCCGGTCGCAACCCTCGCTCCTTGGCCAGCTTGCGGATCCTCTCGACAAGAACCTCGTAGCGCTTGCGCAGCGGAGTCTGCGAGGCCGAGTTGTTCTCGACCACCCGGGCGATCTCGGGCCACTCCAGATCACGATCGAGGCGCAGTACGAGCAACGTCTGCTCCTCGTCATCGAGCTCGGCGCGCAGCGCCATGAGGTGCTGCGCCGCCTCCGGTGTCAGCGCCGTCGCCTTCACCGCGCGCGCTTCATGGAGCAGTGAGTCGGGGGCCGCGGGTGAGCTCGTCGATCGCAGTGCGGTCCACGCGCGTTGATAGCTCCAAATACGCGCGTCGTGCCCGGCCGGAAATGCCGGCAAGGCGCTCCATAGCTCGGCGCAGAACACCGCGAACACGGCATCGGCATCGGCATCGCGCGGGCGCAGCGCGCGGAGGTAACCAAGGATCTGCGGGCCGTAGCCGCGCACGATGCTGGCAGCGGCGAGATCGAGCCGGGCGTCCGCCAGTTGACGGGCGATCGTCCGCTCGAGCGGTGGCTCGATCCCCACGCGACCATTCTCGCATGGCGGGCGAGCGAATTTATAGGCCGCGATGCCGATGCAGTAGACTGGCAGCGGCGCGTGCCCGGTCCCGACGACAAGCCCGAGCGAGAGGACACCGTCAACATGACCGGTGCCGCGGCGGAGCAACGTCGTGCCGCGGCGAAGGAAGCGACCACGCAGCCGATCCCGCCGCCGATCACGTCGCCATCACCATCGAGCGATCCGACCGAGGTGATCGCCAGTGGTGGTGGAAGTGACCCCGGGCTCGCGTCACGTCCCCTCGCGTCGGGTGTGTGGCTCGACTTCGATCTGCCGCTCGTCGACCGCGCTAACTACGAGGTGCTCGGCGAGCACGCCCGCGGCGGCATCGGCCGGATCATGCGCGCGCGTGACGTGCGGACGGGCCGCATCGTCGCGCTCAAGGAGATGCTGTCGGGGCACTCGCAAGCGCGCAAGCGGTTTACGCGGGAGGCGCTGATCACGAGCAACCTGCAGCATCCCTCGATCATCCCGGTCTACGAGATCGGTCGCTGGCCCGACGGCGACCCGTTTTACGCGATGAAGCTCGTCGCCGGGCAGTCCCTTGCCGAGGTACTCAAGGGAGCGTCGCTCGACGATCGGCTCGCGCGGCTGCCGGTGATCCTGTCGGTCGCAGAGGCGCTCGCGTACGCGCATCAACGCCGCATCATTCACCGCGATCTCAAGCCGGCGAACATCCTCGTCGGCGATCACGGCGAGACCGTGGTGATCGACTGGGGGCTCGCGAAGAGCGTCGACGAGATGGATCACAGCGGCGAGATCGAGCCGATCCCGCATCCGCTAGATCTCGACCCAACGGTGGCTGGTGTCGTGCTCGGCACGCCTGCGTACATGTCGCCCGAGCAGGCGCGGGGCGAGCACCTCGACGAGCGCTCCGACGTGTACTCGATCGGCGCGATGCTCTATCACCTGATCGCGGGACACCGTCCGTACATCGAATCGGGCGCGAAGACATCGCGGGCGATCGTGGACCTCGTCGCGGTCCAGGCACCGGGCGCGCTCGACGTCCGCGAGCCCGCGGCTCCAAAGGATCTGATCACGATCGCGAACAAGGCGATGGAACGCGCGCACGGCGAGCGTTACCCCGACGCAGGCGCGCTCGCCGATGACCTCGGTCGGTTTCTCACCGGCCAGCTCGTCGCTGCCCACCACTACGCGCGGCGCACGCTGTTCTTGCGCTGGCTCCGGCGCAATCGTGCACCTGTCGTCGTCGGGCTCGTGCTCGCGATCATGCTCGCCGTCGTCGGCGCGCTCGGCGTTCGCGGCGTCCTCGTCGAGCGTGACCGCGTCACTGCACAGCGCGATCTCGCGGTCGAGGCCAATGCGCGCGCAGAGCGTCAGCTCGGCAACGCGCAGTACGAGAAGGGCAGGGTCGCGGAGACCGCGCAGGAGTGGCCGAAGGCAGCGATGTACTACGCGGCATCGCGGCGGCATCACGATACGCAGGATGCGGCGTGGGCGGCCGGCCTCGCGGATGCACGCGCAGTCGTGCCCGTGACCCGCTACACCGGCCATAGCGCGTGGGTGCACGCACTCGCGATCGCACCCGATGGCGCGACCGTCGCAACCGTCGACGATGCGGGCGAGGTTCAGCTGTGGTCGCCCGGTGATGGCCACACGATCGCGCGCGTCAAGGTCGGTGCAACGCCGCTGTACGCGGTCGCATTCTCGCCCGATGGCAGCGAGATCGCGATCGCGGGCGACGACGGCACGATCCAGCGCCGCGGTCTCGATCTCGGGCTGC
>JAYVWH010000164.1:0-2061 GCA_043786265.1 Kofleriaceae bacterium
GCTAGCTCCTCCTCGGTGTCCTTCGCGACAATCGCCGGGTAGAACAACTTCTCCTCGAGGGTCATGTGCGCCGCGAGCTTGTCTGCGAGCTCCGTGAACACCGCACGGCGGTTGCCCTCGCCGTTTTCGAGCGCCGCGATCAGCGCATCGACCTCGGTGTGTTGCTGCGTGAGCAGCTCGAGTACGTCGGTCGTTACATCTTTTCCAAGCAGCCGTCGGATGAAGTCCATGCGGCTGCTTCAAGTGCAACCGCGGTACCACGTAGCCGGCTGTGACAGCGGCGCACGCCGCGCGCGTCAGCCTGCGAGCTCGGCCATGGTCGCGTCATCGAGGGCAACGTGAACCGCACCGGCATTCTCGTCGAGATGGGTGACCTTGCCGGTCCCCGGAATCGGCAGCATCACGCGCGATCGCGCGAGCATCCAGGCGATCGCGAGCTGTGCGGGCGTGCAGCCGACACGGCGCGCGACTGCCTCGTTGGCTCGCGCACCCGGAGCAACGCCGGGTGGCGCGAACGGGATGAACGGCAGGTTGCGCTGCTCGCAGGCAAACAGGACTGCCTCGTGCGCTGGGTCGTTCTTGCCTGCGCTGTAAACATTTTGCACGGTCGCGATCGGGGTCTTGGCGAGGGCCTCTTCGAGCTGCGCGACCGTCACGTTGGACAGACCGATGTGGCGGATCTTGCCCTCGCGCTGCGCGGCGATCAGCACATCGAGCGCGGTCGCGAACGTCACGTCGGGCTGCGGGATCCAGCGCAGGTGGACCAGGGGAAGCTGCTCGAGCTGGAGCGTGCGGAGATCATCCTCGATGCCGACGCGCAGCTGCTCGGGGCGCAGCGCGGGCCGCCAGCTCTTGTCGTCGCCACGCGCCGCGCCGAGCTTGGTCGCGATCACGAGATCCAAGGGATAGGGGCGTAGCGCCTCCGCGATCAGCCGGTTGGACACCAGGGGCCCGTAGTACCAGGCGGTGTCGATGAAGTTGACGCCGAGCTCGACGGCGCGGCGCAGGACGGCGTGGGCGGTCGCCGGGTCATCGGGCTCCCCCCAGATGTCCTTGCCGGGCAGGCGCATGGCGCCAAACCCGAGGCGGCGAACTTCCAGGTCACCAAGGCGGATCGTTTCGGGCCCGTGGGCGAAGCGCAGCGGCATCTGTGATACGACCTTGCCATGAGGGGCGCGCTCCGAGTCGGGAGTCGCAGCGTGTTTGCGATCGTGCTGGCCGCGCACGGTGTCGCGTTTGCGCAGCGCGCAGCCCCCGAGCCCGCATCGGTCGACCCCGCGGATCTGCCGCCCCTGCCGGCCGCGGATGAGGAGCTGTCGAGCTCCGCGACGGTGCTCGCCGCGTCCTCGGCCGAGGAAGACATCGTGGTCGGCGCCGCCAAGCGCGAGCAGAGCCTGGGCAACGTGGCTTCGGCGGTCACCGTCATCAGCGCGGACCGGATCCGGCGGTTTGGCTACCGCACCGTTGGCGAGGCCGTCGCAGCGGTCGCCGGCGTCTACCTCGAGGACAACCGGATCAATGCCTCGCTCGCGATCCGTGGCCTGCAGATCCCGGGTGACTTCAACACCCGCATCCTGATCCTCGTCGACGGTGCGACCGTCAACGAGGCATGGGGCGCCTCGTCGGGGCTGGGCTTCGAGAATCTGGTGTCCATCGACGAGATCGCGCGCATCGAGGTCATCCGCGGCCCGGTGTCGAGCGTGTACGGCGCCAACGCGTTCTTCGGCATCATCAACATCGTCACGCGCGGTGCGGCCGAGTCCTCGCGCGCGTGGGGTCGCTTCACGATCGGCAAGATCGGCGGCACGATCGGCAGCGCGGGATTCGCCGTCGGCGGCGTCGACCAGCAGATTCGCGGCTCGGTGCTCGCGATGTATCGGTTCGGCGAGACGCTGTCTGTTCCCGATGTCGGCTCGGGCCTCGGCGGTGATGGCGCGAGTGCGTTCCTCGCCTCGGTCGTAGGGACCTACGGCCGCACGTTCGGGCAGGTCCGCGCTTACCGTGCCGAGCGCGACTCTCCCTTCGCGCCTTACAACGGCGACCCGGCTGCTGCCACGCCCT
>JAYVWH010000165.1:0-2482 GCA_043786265.1 Kofleriaceae bacterium
ACCTCGTCAGAAGCGAGCGGGACAATCGCCGAGGCCGGCACTGCACCGCCGAGCAACCCGGCGATCTCGGCACCCGCGTGGCGCTTGCGCGGGTCGGGATCCTTGAGCAGCTGCGTTGCGCGACCCGAGAGCGCACCGAGCGTACTGACATCGGGGTTCGCCGCGATCAGCGCATTCGAAGCCGCACCGAGCACGCGTGGATCTTCCTCACGCCGCACGGCCGCGACGACCTCTGCGATCACGCCCGGCATCCCGAGCTCGCCGAGCGCGACGTACGCCGCGAGTCGTAGGTCGGCCGGATTCCCGGCGGCACGGGCGTTGATGGCAACCAGCTCGGAGGTCGGCACCGCGATCGCCGCGCTCGAGAACATCCCCGAGTTGCTCGAGCCCGGATCGCGATCGGCATCGCCATCACCGATCACGAGACGCCGCGCGAGGGCAGGGGCAAGCTTGTCGAGACCGAGGTTTCCGGCGACGTACGCGGCACGGCGCCGCACCATCGGATCGGGATCATCGAGCATGGGCTCGACGAGCTTCGCGATTGCCGCACCGTCACTGCCATCGCCGGGACGGCGCGCGAGCTGGAGCGCCCACAGCAGTGCGCCGCGGATCGCCGGCGCTTTCGAGCTCGCGAGATCGGCGACGCGCTCGATCAGCTCCGTGCTCATCGCGAACGCGCCCATCGCCTGGATCGCCGATGCGCGCAGCGAATCCTCGGTATTGGTGTGCGCGACCTTCGTCAGCTCGTCGCGCTCCCAGGTCGCGTTCGCCTCGATCGAACCGATCGCACGCGCACGCACGGCGACGGGCAGCTCGGTGCGGTTCGCAAGTGCGAGGAAGTAGCGCGTGACCTCGTTCTCGCGAATCTCGGCGAGAATCTGCACCACGCCAGCGGCATCTTCGCCGAGCAAGATCTCGGCCTGCTCGAGCACGTCCTTGACGTGAATCGTGCGCAGCCGTCGCGCGAGGACGGAGCGCACCGCACGGTCCGGTTCGCTCAGCGCGGTCAGGAACCGCTCTCCTGCATCGCGATCGCGCTCCGCCTTGAGCGCCAGCGTCGCTGCGTTCGCAGCGATCCGGATCTCGGCGTCGCCGGAGCGTGCGAGCCGGCGCAGCATGGGCAGGACTTCCAGCGCACCGAGCTCGGCGAGGTAGCGAACCGCAGCGACCTGGACCTCGGGCTCGAGCTCGCCTTCGAGCGCCTCGAGCGCAGCCGAGCGTCCCGCACCCGAACGGATCTCGGTGAGCGCGGTCAGCGCGGCGTTGGCCTCCGTCGGATCGCCGAGCACGAGCGGGATCAGCCGCTCGACGGCACTTACCGCACCCATGCGCCCGAGCGCGCCGATCGCTGCACGCCGGAGCACTGGCGGGGCTCCGTCGGACACGAACTCGGCGACGGCTTCTTCGAGCGCAGGGAAGCCGAGGCCGCCCGCGGCATCGAGGGCGGCGGCGGCGATCGTCGGATCCTTGTCGGACAGGCGGCGATGGACGAACGGCAGCAGCCAGATGTTGCGAAACCCGCGGCCCATCGCCGCGATCACGCCACGGCGGTCGGCCGCGGTATCCGCGACCCGCGCGGCCTCGAGCAGCGCGAACGCCGCCCGCTCCGCGACTTCCCACTCCGCACCGAGCGCACGGCCGGCCAGGTCACCGAGGAGCCGGCATGCCTCGAGGCGATCGGTTCGCGTTGGCGCTTCGAGCGCAGCAGTCGCGAGCACTCCGACCGCGTCGCCCGGGCTGGTCGAACCGTGCTCCAGGCGCATCCGTAGCTCGCGCGCGTTCGTCGACTCACCCATGCCCCGAACGTAACACCTGGACCCTGTTACATTGGCGGCGCCGTGTCCGAGCGCTTCCCGTTTCCGATCACAGCTACCCCGGCCGACATCGACGAGCTGGGCCATGTCTCGAACCTCGTCTACCTGCGCTGGGTGCTCGAGGCCGCGACGGCTCACTCGGTCGCGCGGGGCTGGGGGCAGGCCGAGTATCTCGCCCTGGGCAGCGTGTGGGTCGTGCGCCGGCACGAGCTCGACTACCTCGCGCAGGTCACGGTTGGCCAGGCGCTTGTCGCCGAGACCTGGGTCGATTCCTGGAAGGCCGCGTCGTGCGTGCGCAAGACGGAGCTGATTCGAGATGGCCAGATCGTCGCGCGCGCTGCGACGACGTGGGCTTTCATGTCGATGGCGTCGGGCCGCCCGCAGCGGATCGCCGAGGTCGTGCTCGCCGCGTTTCGCTTGGCCTAGCTACATCAAGCTCGCGGAGCAGGTGCTCGATCAGGCTCGACGCCGAGTGTTCAACAGCGAGACCGTGCCGGCGCCCGAGAAGATCGTCTCGATCGTCGAACCGCACACCGACATCATCCGCAAGGATCGGCGCGACACGCTCTACGGCCACAAGGTGTTCCGCGGCGAGCCGGGGTGCTTTACCTGCGCTCGCGCGATCCGTCGCTCGAGTGGCTTGATATGGTAGGAGGCAATGAGCACTC
>JAYVWH010000166.1:0-3135 GCA_043786265.1 Kofleriaceae bacterium
GCGTCGAACACCGTCGCCTTGCTCTCGAAGTACAAGTAGAAGGTGCCGCGCGCGATCTGGGCGCGCTCGATGATCGCGTGGATCGAAGCGCCGTGATAGCCGGCCTCGGCGAACACGTGCTTCGCCGCGTTCATGATCTGCCGCCGGCGCTCCTGCTTGGCGCGCTCTGCTGGATCGGCGGTGATCGCCACGGCTAGCCGCCCCGTCGAGACTGATACGCCATGATCGCGCGCTCGAGCCCCGAGTACATCTTGCGATAGCTCAGGCGCGAATCGGCGAGCCGGCCGTTCATGCAGTGGGCCTCGATCTCGGCCTCGAGTGCACGCGCGAACGGCTCGCAGTCGGCGTACAGGTTGATCTCGTCGTAAACGCCGTGCGACAGCGACGTGAAGTTCGCCGAACCGACATCGCTCCAGCGGTGATCGATGACGACAACCTTGCTGTGCACCATGCGCGGCACGAGGACGATGCGCAGGTTCTCGGGCGCGCCGGTGACCTTCATCAACGTGTCGCAAGTGGCGCGGTTGATGTTCGCGAGGACGTCCGCGGACTCCGCGGTCACGACCTTGACGTCGACGCCGCGCTGCACCGCGCGTGCGAGCGCCGCGGTGAACCGGCGGTCGCTGAAGTACGCCATCTCGACGGTGATCGACTTCTGCGCTGCTTCGATCAGCGCCAGACGGTGGCTGATCATCGGGCAGCTCTTCTTGCGGTGCGCCTCGCGGCTGTGCACGAGGAAGTCGATGCCGCGCGACGGATCGAACTCGTCGTGCCCGCTCATTCGCTCCTTCAAGCGAGCGACGTGCTCTGCGCCCTCGGCCTCGACCATCAGATCGAGCCACTCGTGGCGGTGATTGTCACCGATGCCCATCGAGCCGAGCGCGAGGAAGTGATCGTCGATGATGTAGACCTTCGAGTGGTCGAAGCGCTTTCGCATGTGCTCGACCGCGATGTTCGGATGCTGGAGCACCCGCTGCGACAGCTCGTTCGGCTTCTGCTTGAACGAACCAGGCGCGCGATACACGGCGCCGAGGAACCACGCCTGCAAGCCGCGGATCGGATCGACGCGCTTGTGGAAGAAGCTCTGCTTGTTGCCGCCCGTGTACTCGTACACGGCGGCGATGCGGTCCTTGTGGATGACGACCTTCGCACCGCGATCGGCGGCCGCGAGCACGGCCTCGCCGAGCAGGTTGCCGGCCTCGTCATCGCGCCACAGGAAGGCGCGGATCTCGACCGACTTCTTCGCGTCGCGAATGCGACCGAGGATCGCCTGGAAGGCGACCTCACCCGAGCCGAGCACGCGCAGCGACCCGCCATCGACCGGGGTAGACACCGAGTGCAGCGGAGCCGTCAGCCCGACCGCTTTCATCTGGTGCACGTGGCGCGCACGCCTGCGGCCAAACGAGCGACGACGGACAGGACGGCGCGCCATCTAGATCCCATACGGTTAACCCGGTTCGCGTGATCGGTCAATTAGCGGCAATCGCAGCCTGAGACCGCCATGTACGTGGAACCAGGCAGTTAGCCGACGCTGGAGCCGCTGGGTACGCGACAGGCGACCTGGCTCAGTCCTTCGCCTGCCTCGCCATCAGCTCGCCGAGCTGCTCGCGCGAGACCGGCACCGAGTGGCGACTCGCCGCGCTGTTGACGAGGATTCCCTCGCAGCTTGGATCGGACAACGCCGTGCGAAACACCGAGGGCGCATCCATCTCCGCGTTGAACTCGCTCTCCGGAAACGCTTCATGAAACTCGTCGAAATCGGCGCACGTCAGCAGCAGAGACTTGCCCTGATGCACGGTCTTGCCCAGCGCGTACTGGTCGTTGGCCGCCTGCACCGTCCCGGTCATGCCGTCGGGGAGACCGTGTACGACGACGCCGAGCGACGAGCCGACGAGCAGCTTGAAGAACGCATTCCAGTTCTCGTCGGACGGATCGTCGACGATCTTGGTGATGATGTCGGAGAGAGGCGTGCTCACGCGACCCGAACCTAGCCTACAAGGATGCTGGTTTGGGTTGGCTGCCGTTGTCGACCTCACCGTGTCCGGGGTTGCGAACCGCAACGCGGCGTTCGGGTAGCGCTTGGCTTCCAGGTACTTGGGGGTGGCGTGAAGGTTGCTCCTCGCGCGGAGGTGTCTGACGTCGAGCTGTCCGGGATCCGCAAGCTGTACGAGGGTGTCTCGCGCCCGGTCATCCCGAACCTCGACCTGGTCGTGCCGGCCCACAAGATGGTCGTGCTCGTGGGGCCCAGCGGCTGCGGCAAGTCGACCACGCTGCGGATGGTTGCCGGGCTCGAAGAGCCGACCGCGGGGACGATCAAGATCGACGGCCGCGATGTCACCCGCCTCGCACCGGCGGACCGCGACATCGCGATGGTGTTCCAGAGCTACGCGCTGTACCCGCACATGACCGTGTTCGAGAACATGGCGTTTAGCCTGCGCATCAAGAAGGTGCCCGACAGCGAGATCAAGAAGCGCGTGTACGACGTCGCGGTCAGTATGGGCCTCGAGACGTTCCTCGAGCGCAAGCCAAAGGCGCTCTCGGGTGGCCAGCGCCAGCGCGTCGCGATCGGTCGCGCGGTGGTGCGCCAGCCCAAAGTGTTTCTGTTCGACGAGCCGCTGTCCAACCTCGACGCGAAGCTACGCGGTGACATGCGGCGAGAGATCGCGCGTCTCCATCAGGTGTCGAAGGCGACCGCGATGTACGTCACCCACGATCAGATCGAGGCGATGACGCTCGCCGATCAGATCGTGGTGCTCAAGGACGGCGTGATCCAGCAGGTCGGCACGCCGGTCGATATCTACGAGAAGCCGGCGAACCGGTTCGTCGCGGGCTTCTTCGGCACACCGACGATGAACTTTCTCGCCGCCGACCTGACGCAGACCGGCGAGCGTCATGCCGCGCGGGGGCCCGGCTTCGAGATTCCGCTACCACTGTCGCCTGCGCTGCGCCCTGCGCAGGCGGCGGTCGACAAGATCGTCGTCGGCATTCGTCCCGAGCGATTGTCACTCGAGAAGCACGCCGCCGATATCTCGCTGTCGGGCGAGGTCGCCATGCGCGAGGTCCTCGGTGCCGAGGTCGTGCTGCACCTCGAGTCGCAAGCCGGACCGCTCACGGTGCGAGCCGATGCGAGCTCGG
>JAYVWH010000167.1:0-9712 GCA_043786265.1 Kofleriaceae bacterium
TCTCGGGAAAGGCTACGTGCGATCGATGAGCGCATCGCCGCTCGTCGGGCGGTTGCGACACATCAAAAAACAGCTGGAGAACGGCGAAGACACCCTCGAAAAAAAGCTTCGCTACCTGTTGTGGCTCAACTAGGCAACCGTCTGACGTAGTGGATTCAGATGCATCCACGACTTTGACCGTGCGCGCCGACTGCACGCCGTGCGTCCGCGCGCGCCGCTCCCGCGGCACATACGTTGCTCCAGCTTCCGGCAATGTCGCGGTGCATCCTGGTTGGAGCGTCTCTCGCGTCGCTGGTCGTCGCGGTCGCCGTTGCCCATGCGGATTCGCAGTCCGACCCGTCGCCCCCGCCGGCCGCCCTGCAGCGCGAGCAGGCGATCGTCGGCGGCAGTGACGTCCCCGCCGGCAAGTGGCCCGACACCGTTGCGGTCCTCGGCAAGACGGGCGTCTGCAGCGGCACCCTGATCGCGCCGGACGTCGTGCTGACCGCTGGCCACTGCGCCGACATCACGCCGACCTACGTCATCGCGAACACCACGAACTACGCGGTCACGGGTGGAGCGAAGGTCGCGGTCGCGCGCACCGTCGCCTATCCCAACTGGGACAAGACCTACGACATCTCGCTGATCATGCTCAGCCAGCCGATCAACTCGGTGACCCCGCGTCGCATCGGTACCGCGTGCACCTACGCCGGCTTCGCGGCCGACACGCTCGTGCGCCTCGTCGGCTTCGGTGCGACCGACGCCGGCGGTGCAAGCGCGAACACCCACCTCAAGGAAGCGATGACCTTGGTCGTCGACCCGACCTGCAGTGGCCCCTACGGCTGCAATCACAGCGTCCAGCCCGGTGGTGAGTTCGTCGCGGGTGGTAGCGGTACCGCCGATTCCTGTTTCGGCGACTCCGGTGGGCCCGTCTATCTCGAGACAGAACGCGGCCCGATCGTGATCGGTGCCGTCTCGCGCGGCGTCAACAATGCGGCCACCCCGTGCGGTGGTGGTGGCATCTACGTTCGCACCGACAAGATCATCCAGTGGATCGAGGACACCGCGGGCAAGGCCGTCATGAAGGACGAGTGCATCGACGAGACCGCGGCAGGCTCCGACTCTGACACGCAAGATCCTGCGACCGACGAGGTCGGCTGCAACGCCGCGGGCGCCGGCTCGGGCTCGCTCGCCTTCGGTGCTTTGGCCCTCGGCCTCGCGCTGTCTCGCCGCCGCCGTCGTTGAAACGCCGGCAGTCTCGCGCGTCGTTGCGCCTCTTGCCCGCACTTGTTACGGAGGGGCTGCGCCGGGACCGCACGCGTAGTGAACTCGCCAGGCGAGCTGGGGCGGTTCGCCGTCCTCGCCGCCAACGACCTCTTCACCCTCTTGAGTGATCGTGTAGTTGTGCGTTCCGCAGTGGACTTCCATCTCGCGGTTCGCCGCCGTCATCGCTGCACCGCGATCGCCCGAGAGCTCGATCGTTCCGCTGTCACGCTTGCGCTGGATCATGCGAGCGTCGCCCGCGGCAGAGCCAGCGCCCACGGAACCGCTGGCGCCGGTCTCGTTGTAGAGCGGCATCGTCGAAGACGACGACGAGCTACCGCCGCACCCGGTGGGCGCGACGACGGAGATGCCGAGCACCGCGACGAGCCCGATCGCAGATGCGACCGTGCGCGAAGCGGCGCGGGGCATCACCACGCTGCCATTGCTTGCTTGAGGTTCGCATCGAGCGCGTCGAGGAACGCCTCGGTCGTCAGGTGCGCCTGGTTTGCGCCGATGAGAACCGCGAGGTCCTTCGTCATCTTTCCCGACTCGACGGTTGCGACGCACACCTTCTCGAGGGTGTCGGCGAACCTCACGACATCGGGCGTACCGTCGAACTGACCGCGGTACTTGAGGCCCTGCGTCCAGGCGAAGATCGACGCGATCGGGTTGGTCGACGTCGGCTTGCCCTTCTGGTGCTCGCGAAAATGGCGCGTGACAGTGCCGTGCGCGGCCTCGGCCTCGACGGTCTTGCCATCGGGGGTGAGGAGCACACTCGTCATGAGGCCAAGCGAGCCGAAGCCCTGCGCGACCGAGTCCGACTGGACATCACCATCGTAGTTCTTGCAGGCCCACACGAAGCCACCGTCCCACTTCATGGCCGAGGCGACCATGTCGTCGATCAGGCGGTGCTCGTAGGTCATGTTCTTCGCCTTGAACTTGTCGGCGAACTCCTCGTCGAACACCTTCTGGAACAGATCCTTGAAGCGACCGTCGTACTTCTTGAGGATCGTGTTCTTGGTCGACAGGTAGACCGGCCAGCCACGGTTGAGGCCGTAGTTCAAGCAGCTGCGCGCAAACCCGATGATCGACTCGTCGAGGTTGTACATACCCATGGCGACACCGCCGCCGGGGAAGTCGAAGATCTTGTATTCGACCGGCTTGCCGCCGTCCTTCGGCGTGTACGTCATCGTCAACGTACCGGCGCCCGGAACAACGAAGTCCGTCGCCTTGTACTGATCACCGAACGCGTGACGACCGACGACGATCGGACGGGTCCAGCCCGGCACCAGCCGCGGCACGTTCTTGCAGATGATCGGCTCGCGGAAGATCGTGCCGCCGATGATGTTGCGGATCGTACCGTTGGGAGACTTCCACATCTCCTTGAGGTTGAACTCTTTGACGCGCGCCTCGTCGGGGGTGATCGTCGCGCACTTGACTGCGACGCCGAACTCCTTCGTTGCGTTCGCCGAGTCGATCGTCACCTGGTCGTTCGTCTGATCACGGTGCTCGACCCCGAGGTCGAAGTACTTCAGATCGATCTCGAGGTACGGAAGGATCAGCTTGTCCTTGATGAACCTCCAGATGATGCGCGTCATCTCGTCGCCGTCCATCTCGACGACGGGGTTCTTCACCTTGATCTTGGCCATGGGCGCGAGTTGTATCACCGCCGGCGCATGCGCGACAGCCGGAGCGACGCCGCACAGAACAGTCCGTACACGAGCACGAACCCGGACTCGAGCGCACCGCTTGCACCACCGACGGCGTCGCAACCGCCACCGTCGCTGGCCGTCTCGCTAGCACCGCTGCCGGTGCCGCTACCGTCCTCGAGCCCGGCGCCGGCGTCATCGTCCGCCGGCAGATCGCAGTCGACGCGATCGACCACGCGCCCGCTCACCTCCTCGATCCATGCCGCGACCCTGTCGGCGCGCACGAACACGCCACCGTCGCCGCATGGCTCGCCCCAGCTCGCGAGGCCGCGCGACACCACGCCAATCAGCGCGGGGCCGTGCGCCGTCCCGATGTAGATCGGGCCGCCCGAGTCGCCGAAGCACGCATCGGCACCGTGACCACCAGCGACGAATTCACCGCCCGGTGCAATGGCTGCCTTACACGACTCGTCGTGCTCGCACAGCCCGTCGATCACCTCGATCGTGGCTGCGTTGAGCTTGGTGTTGTTGTCGGTCGCGGTCGCGGTGGTCAATCCGAACCCGACCACCTGCACCCTGGTGCCGGCGACGAGGCGGTTGCGCTTGCCGGTCGTGCAGTTCTCGGCGATCGCGCGCTGCTTGACGAACACAGGATTCTCGAGCATCACGACGCCGACGTCGTAGCGACTCTCCCAGTTCGGATACGCCTTCGACCACTTCACCGCGCGGCGCTCGCCGCCGGGTCGCGAGAGGTCAACGCTATTGAAGATGACCTCGACGGGCCTGCCACCAATACAGTGTCCCGCGGTGAGGACGAGATCCGCGCCCAGCAAGGTCCCGGTACACAGGCTGCCGTCCGCCGTGAGGACCGCGACGACATCGGGCCAGTCGCCAAGCTTGGCCGCTTTCCCACCTACGACGGGTGCGGTGATGGTGCCCGCGTTGGCGTGCGCGACGAGCAGGACAGAGATCAGAGTGGACGAACGAAGGATGGCTGAAGTTGCGATTTGCATGCGGCGGCCTTCAGCAACGAAAGGGCCAATGGATCACGCATGCGATCACGCGAGCTTGCGCGCGCGCTGTCCGCAGATCGGACAGCAGTGTCCGTGGAGCGGCCGCGCCGGCCGGACAAATGAGACGCGAGTACTCACACTGCGCCAACCCCAGTCCCGTGCCGGGAGCGGACGCGTCGCACGGACAAGGGCGATGGGCGCAGCAGTCCATGCTAGCGGCCGCGCCGAGCCACAAGCAGTAGTAGTGCTCTGACCCCAGTCGAAGCGTATAGTCACGCATGAACCGCAAGGCCTACGCCATCATCTGGACCGCGGGCGCGGCGCTGATCGTGTCGCTCGTGTTGCTCGTCCGCTGTCGCATGCAGCGCGAGCAAGGCGAGCCGGGGACGCCGTACTCGGCGACGATCAGTGGGGCTGGCGTCGTCGTGATCGACAAGATCGAGCAGCGTCGCGGCAGAGTCCTGTACCACGTCGCCCGCATCACCACGCTGGACCCGGCGACCGGTAAGCGGACCGACATGCAGCTGGACGAGCTCACAACGCCGTCCGCACACTGTTCGCCGCTCGCGCTGGGTGCAGACAGCGTTCGGTACGACGGCAAGGTGCTCACGCGTACCGGAGCCACTTCATGGTCCGTCGCGATGGGCCCCTGTCAGGCACTGGCTACCGTCGGCGATCTGGTCGTCGTTGCGACGACCGACGCATCGATGCGTGCAATCGCGATCGAGGCTTCGACCGGGAAGATCCGCTGGTCGTTTCACTATTGACCGCGATTGGCTCGGCGCCTCGTCGCTACTTCTGAACGGCGCGCTCGATGGCAGCAAGCGTGACCAGTGCTTCCTTGCGCGATGACTCGGTGGCGTGGCCACCAGACCCAGTCAGGTTACCTACCGTTAGCCGGCCTCACGGTCGAAGCCGGCGCAGCGCCTCGAGAGTCGGTAGTGCAACCAATCGAGTGCTGGATGGGACTCCTTCCACGTAGCTCACCGTGAGCACGCGCTGCGTTAGCGAGCAAAATCACGATGAGGAGCGCCAGACCGATGATGGCCACCGCGCCGGCGATCGTCCCCCAACGATGCCGGCGCGGCTGCTCCTGCGCGTGAGACGAAGTGAGAGACGGAGACAGGGCGGGCGGCGCGATCTCGATCTTTGCGAGCGGCGCCATCGCGAGCGACACGACATGACGCCGCGTGGTCACTGCATCGCGCTCGCGGACGACGTGCAGCGGGACACTCGTGCCGAGGCCAAGCGCGCGCGCAGCTGCATCGCGGTCGTGGTCGATCAGCGCGAGCATGTCGAGCGCCGCCTGCGCATTTGTGAACCGACCGTCGGGCTCACGCGCCATCAACACGCGTGCGAATGCTTCGAGCAACGGATCGACGGTGAGTCCCGTGCGCGTCGCGATCGACGGCGGCTCCTGCATCATGTTGAGCATCATGATCTCGACGCCCGAGCCCTCGAACGGCGGCTTCCCGGCCAGCAGCTCGTAGACGATCACGCCGAGCGCGAACAGATCCGCTCGATGATCCACCGCATCACCGCGCGCCTGCTCGGGCGCCATGTACATCGGTGTGCCGAGCACCAGGCCATTCGTCGTCAACCGGCGCCCGTCCGCGCTGCTGTCGTCGGTGTCACGCAGCACCGCGATCCCGAAATCGACGATGCGCGGTGTCAACCTTCCGTCGGCGTGCTCCTCGACGAGCACGTTCTCCGGCTTCAGGTCGCGGTGGATGAGGCCAAGCGCGTGCGCGTGCTCGAGTCCGAGCAGCAGCTGGCGCGTCACATCGATTGCACGCTCGCGGGGCATCGGTCGCACGACCATGTCGGCGAGAGAGCGACCCGGCGCGAGCTCGAGCACCATGCACCGCTTGCCGTCAGGCGTGAGCCCGATGTCGATCACTGCGACCAGGTTGTCGTGCTTGAGTCGCGCAGCGATGTTCGCCTCGCGCTCGAAGCGCTGGACCATCGTCGGGTCCTGCACCAGCTCGTCGTGGAGGACCTTGATCGCGACCGGGCGCCCGACCTTGATGTGGCGCCCGAGATACACGGTGCCCATCGCACCCGCACCGAGCTCTTCCTCGATGCAGTACCTCTCCTCGACGACCGTACCCACCAACGAATTCACGTGCGCTGCATTCCTCATCACGAGGAGGGACTTGCAACGTCCGTACTTCGCGGGATCCGTCGAGGACTCACCACTGGTCGGTGGTTGGACCGCGTTGTTTCGCGGCGATATGCCAGCTGCGAACGTTAGTTGCCGTCGCAAACCTGGCTGCGAAGGTAGCTATGCGTGAGGCCGCCTAATGGTGGCCTACCTACATCAGGTCAAGAAGCCGCGCGCGATGTTCATCAGCTCGGTGTTGGCGGCGACCGAAGCTGCGAATGCATCCTTCTCCGCTGCCGACAGCTCGAACTCGTAGACGGCCTCGGCGCCCTTCGCGGTCAGCTTGACCGGAACGCCGACGAACGCGCCCTTGACGCCGAACTCACCGTTGAGCTCGACCGAGCACGGCAGCACGCGGCCCTGGTTACGCACGATCGCTTCGACCATCAGGCACGTGCCGGCGCCGGGCGCCTGCCATGCCGAGGTGCCGATCAGACCGGTGAGCGTCGCGCCACCCTTCTTCGTGTTCGCGACGACCTCGGCGAGCTTCTCGGGCGAGAGGAACTTCGCGACCGGCACGTTGCCGATCATCGCGGTCGACGTGATCGGGACCATGTCCTTGTCGGTGTGAGCACCGAGCACGATCGCCTGGACGTCCTCGACGCTCACACCAGTTGCGAGAGCGAGGTAGGTACGGAAGCGCGCGCTGTCGAGCACGCCGGCCGAGCCGATCACGCGCTCGCGCGGGAAGCCAGTGACCTGTTTCGCAACGAACACCATCGCGTCGAGCGGGTTCGAGACGACGATCAGGATGGCGTCTGGCGCGTGCTTCTTCACGTCGCCGCAGATGCCCTTCACGATTCCGGCGTTGATGTTGATCAGTTCTTCACGCGACTGACCCGGCTTGCGCGGCACGCCCGCGGTCATCACGATGACGTCTGCACCGGCCATCGCCTCGGGCTTGTCGGTCGCGATGAAGCTCGTGCTGTTGAAGCCCTCCCACGGGCCGCACTGAGTGAGGTCGAGCGCGCGACCCTCGGCGGGACCCACCTTGAGGTCAATCAGGACGAGGTCACCGAGCTCCTTCTGGACGGCCCACTGCGCGACTGCTGCACCGACGTTGCCGCCGGCGCCGATGATTGCGATCTTCGGACGCTTGATCATGATGGGCGGTTCATACCAACTCCTGCGACGGGGTGCGACCGCCCACGCGGGTAAACTACGCACCCGTGCGAGGAGGTTTTGGCTGGAGCAGCCGGTGGGGCGTACCCGCAGGCCGATGGCTGCGCGCGTACGAGCGTGTTGCTGACGAAGGCGTGATCACGGCGTGACGAAGATCGGATTCGCGACGCCGAACGGCTTCTTGCCGGGGTGTACGGGCTCGAGATTCGCGCCGCCGTAGGCAGCGATCACGACAAAGCCACCGGTCGCCTGAACTTGCACGGGAATCTGCCCCTGCCAGCGAATCACGGCGTTTCCGGGGTCTGCGTCGCCGGGCATGATCGGGATCGTGTCGACGGTGAGGCCGTCGACGATGACTTCGATCGCCTCGACATCGATCCACGTCGCAGCCTGGATCGTGACGTCGACGTTCATCGGCGAGCCCGCACCCGTGACGGTGTCGCCGGGGCCCGCGTTGCCGATCTTCGCGGTCACGTAGATGCCGCCGGTGACCATCGAGTGCCCGGCCGCGAGCTGATCGCGCACGAGGTTCGCGGTGAGCTGGCGCGGATCGTCGGTGCCGAGTGCGATGCAGGTGCGTGGATAACCGACCGGCGAGCTCGATGACACGTGCGAATCCGACGAGCCGACAGCATAGATCCGGCGCCCTGCGCGGAGTAGACCCATCCAGTCGTTGACCTGTCCGGCGCGGTTGCTCTGCCAGCCAGCATTGTTGAAGAACTCGACGAGCGTGAACGAAGTATCCCAGTCCGACACCGAGCTCGCGAGCCCGGTCGCGGGGTCGTAGCCGACGTAGCCGAAGTAGTTCGTCGGACCGCGCGGATGATTGATGATCACGACCGGGGCCTCCGGACGTGCGCGTACCGTGTCGAACACGACCGGCGGTGACATCGTGGTGAACGCGGCGTCGGGCTTAGCCTGCGTCGGGAACGTCTGCCAGCGCGGCGCGCCCGCGTTGACCTGCGTCGGATCTGCGATCAGCGGAAACACGCCCATGTGTCCCCAGATCTCGAACGACGTCAGCTCGACCGAGCCAAAGCCCGCGGCGAACTTCTCGACGCCGAGCTGCGTGATCTCGCTCTTGAAGTCGCCGACCCACTCGTGATCGCTGCGGACTGGCATCTCGACGCCGTCGGCCACCGCCTGGCGCACCTTGTCGAGGGCGTTGTCTCCCGAGTCGTTCGACCGCCAGGTGTGGACGTGAAAATCACCGCACTGCGTGTTCGTGGTGTCGACGACGCGATCGAGCGCGGCCGCGACGGTGACGGTCCCGTTCGATGTCACGGTCACGTTCTGGCGTACGATCTCGTACTCGAACCCGCGCGACACGATGACCTCGTACGCGCCGGGCGGTGCGGCGAGCGTGATGTCGCCGGTCTCGGGATACGCAACGTGCAGGCGGCCCGCGGCGATCGGCGCCTCGCCGTAGTGCTCGGGCACGGCAGGCGCATTCGTCGCGAGCAGCTGGACACGCGCCGGTACGGGCTGGCCGTTCTCGCTCGCGGTCACGTGAACGCTGCCCGTGGCGGGAAAGTCGATCGTGACGGGGGCGCTGCCCGTGCCGACGTTGGCGCTGGCGAGCGCGTCGCCGCGCGCGAAGGCGTCGAGCCGGATGTTCGCACCGGTCGGAACGTGGAGATGAAAGGCGCCGGTCGCGTCTGTCGTCGTGCGAGTCAGGTAGCGCTCGCCAGCGCTGACGTCGATCGCGTGGACATGCACGCCTGCGGCCGGTACGCCCGCGCGGCTCACCGTGCCGGCAATATCCCGCTGCTCGACGCCGGTCAGTCGGTTCGCTGCCGCGACCACACCGTCGAGGCCGGGGCCGCCGATCACGATCCGCGCGTGCAGATGGTCGAACGTGCCGCACGCAGGGATCGTGAAGCCCGCCGAGAACGCACCGAGAAAGCCGCTCGCCGCGAGCGAGCTACCGAGGACCCCGGCGCCCGGCATATACGCCCAGCTCGTCGCGCCATCCTCCACCTCGGCGAGGTACGGCGCGTTCTGGAGCTGTGAATCGAATCCGATGTCGGGCTGAAACGCATTGGGTGCGGTGCGGCCCGCGTACATGATCGCGTGCAGTGTCGACGGAACGACGGTGTCGTCGCTGCGCGGCGATGCGTAGCGAGTGTGGACCTCGACAGCCTCGGCATCGGGAGCGAGCTCGTAATCGATCGCAGCTTCGATGTCGGAGTACGTGTCCTGGAAGACGACGCCGATCAGATTCTCGAAGAACGGTAGCGGGTGCAGCTTGCCGCGAGCGCGGATGATCGCGGGACCACCGTCGCTGCCGTCGGCGATCACGCTGACGCGCTCGGTGACGATCGTCGAACGGCCGGTCAGCACGAAGACCTCGCCGAAGTTGTTCGGTTGCACGAGCGCGCCGTTCTCGACACGCGCGAGTCCGACCGGACGGCCGCCCCACGGATCGTAGAGGTCGCTGTCGCCGGCATCCTCGATCACGATCGCGATCTTGTTGTTCGCGAGGACGAAGTCGCCGCCATGCCAGGTGATCAGGCCCGATG
>JAYVWH010000168.1:0-3545 GCA_043786265.1 Kofleriaceae bacterium
CTGCCGGGCCGCGCAGCGGCCCCGAAGGCGCTGCTGAGTCGATCGCAAGGGCCGGCTCTGCCGGGCCGCGCAGCGGCGCCGAAGGCGCTGCTGAGTCGATCGACAGGCTCGGCTTCCCGCTCCGCGAGGATCCGGAACGCGACGATCCAGCGGTTGATCGCCGTCGCCGCAGACGCGAGCGCGCAGATCAGCATCGTGGAACCAAGGATCGGTAGTGACGATACGCCGCCGTACCACGCGGCGATCAGCGTGCCGCCGGTGACGAGCACGATGCGCTCGGCACGCTGCATGACGCCACCGCTGAGCTCGATGCCGAGCCCCTCGGCGCGCGCACGCGTGTAACTCACCATCATCGAGGCGCCGAACGCGGCGACCACGGTGAGCAGCCACGGCGTGTGGTGCAGATACCAGGCGTAGCCGAGGAAGACGAACAGCTCGCCCCAGCGATCGCAGACCGAATCGAACAGCGCGCCAGCGGCGGTCTGCTTGCCCGACAACCGCGCGATGCGGCCATCGAGGACATCGAGGATCCCCGCGGCGACGTACAGCCACACGGCAGCCGCGAGGTATCCCTGCGAGGCAGCGATGCCGGTCAGCAGACAGCCGGCGAGCGAGAGCGTGGTGATGAAGTTCGGCGAGACGCGACCGACCATCATGCGTTCGACGGGGCCGACCAACCAGACCAGGAAGCCGGCCATGAACGGACCGAGCAGCTGGTTGTGTTTGACCGCGGTGATCTGCGGCGGGCGACCGACGACATAGAGGCCGCAGTAGAGGACAAACGCCAAGACCAAGCTGGCGGCGAGAGTCAGCGCGGGCGCTATCAGGTGCATGGTGTTCAAAGTCGAACCTTCGAGCGCTTCCGTTTGATCGCTATCATGTCCGTTCGCGAGTCGCCAACGGCTAAGCCCGGCATCCAGGGTATGTTGCAAGCCGTGAGCGCGCTGGCCAAGGCGATCGCGACCGCCCTCGGTGCAGGGTATTCGCCGATTGCGCCCGGTACCTGCGGCACGATCGCGACAATCCCGCTCGCATGGGCGCTTGGTTCGGTCCCTCTTTGGCAGTACTCGCTCGTGGTGCTCGCGATCATTGCGGTCGGAATCTGGGCTGCCGGTCGCGCCGATGCCGCGTGGGGGACGCACGACAGCGGACGGATCGTGATCGACGAGGTGGCCGGATACCTCGTCACGGTTGCGCTCGTGGATCGATCGCACTGGATTCCGCTCGCAGTGGGCTTCGTGGTGTTCCGCACGCTCGATATCACCAAGCCTCCCCCGATCCGCTGGCTCGACGAGAACCTGCCCGGGGGCTTTGGCGTCGTCATCGACGATGTTGCCGCGGGTGTCCTTGGAATGGTGATCCTCGTCGCGCTCGACGGATTCGGTGCGCTTGCGTATCTCGCGGGTCTATAGTCGGCGCATGCGCCGCGTTGCGATCGCCTCGGTCCTCGCGCTGGCGATCGCGCCGGCGACAGCGATCGCGAACGGCCGCAATCCGCACACGGTCGGCATCTACTTCCGACCCGGCGATCCGCAGTCGATGTACGTGTCCACGACATTCGGCCTGCTGTCCAGCAAGGACGCCGGCTGCACGTTCAACTGGATGTGCGAGCAGAGCATCGGCTACGGCGGCACGTGGGATCCGCACTACGCAGTGTCGATGGACGGGACCATCTTCGCGACGACGTTCGAAGGTCTGCGCGTCAGCCGTGACGGCGGTTGCTCGTTCACGACCGCGCCGGGGACGGAGGGCCTGTGGATCGATGCGATCACGATCGGCCCGACCGGTGAGGTGTGGATTGCCATCGCGGAGACCGGCGGGATCAGTGACGTGATGGCGTCGAGCAACAACGGCGCGTCGTTCGAATCCAAGGGCAAGCAGTCGCCTCAGATCTGGTGGAAGAGCGTACAGATCGCGCCGAGCAATCCGGCGCGCGTCTACATCACCGGCTACCAGGTCGCGAACACACCAAGCGCCTACTTCTACCGCAGCGACAACGGCGGCGCCGGCTGGACGCCCTCCCCGCTCGCGAACGTCACGTATGGCGGCACGCCCGTCGTCCGCGTGCAGGCCGTCGATCCGATCAATCCCGACATCCTGTTCATGACGTCCGAGGCGTCGAACCCGCCGACCGGCGATCGGTTGTACCGATCTGTCGACGGCGGCATGACGTGGACCGAAGTCCTCGCCGCTGGCGGCCTCGTGCACGACGTGCTGATCCGCGACGCCACCCACGTCTTCGTGGCCACGCAGCTGCGCACGGCCACGTCCCTGATCGGTGGGCCGACGTACGCGTCGACCGACGGTGGCGTCACGTTCACGCAGATGACCGGCGTCCCCGAGCTCGCGTGCATCGTGCAAGGGCCAGACGGTGCGCTGCTGGGCTGTGGCGCGAACTGGGAACCGGACTTCAAGTCGATCGCGCGGTCGACCGACGGCGGCACGACCTGGGCGAAGGTCTGGAGGTTCGTCGAGATGAACGATGCAGTGCAGTGCGAAGCGGGCACCCTCCAGCACGACACGTGCGACGTGATGCTGTGGGACTGCCCGACGTGTGGCACGGATCTCAAGCGACAGTTCACGGCGAAAGGGCCCACGTGTGGCGTAGCCGCGGCCGACCCGGCGGTCCCAAAGAAGCCCGGTGCTGGTTGCTGCGATGCCGGCGGGGATCCAGCCGGACTCGCGTGGGGGCTGCTGGTTCTCGGCTCGCTGCGCCGGCGTCGCCCTATCAGGTGAGCTGGGTCCGCCAGCTCGGATAGCGCAGGCGCACGCCGAGCATTTCCTTCATGCGCGCGTTCGCGATCCGACGGTTTGCGGTCAACATGCCCGCGACCTCGCCATCCACCGACGCCGGGTCGACGCGGGGCGGAGGGGGCAAGCCGAAGTGCGCGGCGACGGTGTCGGCAACCTCGCCGATCGGTGCCGGGTCGTCATCGGCGATGTTGACCGGGCCGGCAAACGTCGTCGCCCCCGCGTGGACGATCGCCTCGACCAGGTCGTCGACGTGGACGCGGCTGACGTGGGCGGTGCCATCGCCGATGATGCGGTACGTCCCTGCGCGAATGCGCTCGACGAGCCCGCGCCCAGGCCCGTAGATACCGGCAACGCGCAGCGCGATCGCATCCGCGGGCAGTGCCGCTTCCGCGATGGTGCGCGCGCGGCCCGCTGCCGTCAGTGGGGCGACCGGCCAGCTCTCGTCGACCCACGCGCCATCGGCCGGCGGATACACCCCGGTCGAGGACACATAGACAAGGCGCTCGCACCCACGCGCCGCGAACGCGAGCGCTCGTATCTCGGCGGCTGGATCCGGCCCGGGCTGGGCGAGGCACACGACGATAGCGTCGGGGGGAAACATGAGCGACGCAGGCTGGGTCAGGTCCATCGCCATTCCCATCGCGGCGTTGCCGAGGCCAAAAGCGATGGCGGCCGCTGCACCCGGCTGGCGTCGCGTGACGAGTACATGCTGCCCCTCGTCGACGAGTCGCCGGGCGAGGGCGCTGCCCGTGTAGCCGGCACCGAGGATCACCCACGACGACTGGGTCATT
>JAYVWH010000169.1:0-1943 GCA_043786265.1 Kofleriaceae bacterium
GTGTGGCGACGGCATCGACAACGATTGCGATGGCCTCGTCGACTGCAGCGACTCGAACTGCGCGGCAGACTCGACGTGCACGATGGGCGGACTCTGCCAGGGGTACACCACGATCGCCTGCGGCGGATCGGTCTCGCCCCCGCTTGCAACGACCGTCGGCGGTCCGAGCCGCATCGACGCGTACGCGTGCGACCCTTGGCTCGAGCTCGGGCGCGAGAAGGTCTATCGCGTCACCCGCGCCACCACGGGTCCCGTCACAGCCTCGCTCAGCGGGCTCGCCAAGGATCTCGACCTTGTCGTCCTCGCCGCTGGCGCGGGCGGTGGCTGCGACCCGACCTTCCCAGGCTGCATGCGTGGGAGCTCGACAGGTGGCACCGCAAACGAGACCGCTACATTCACCGCTCAGGCAGGACAACCCTATTACATCGTTGTTGACGGCTACGGCTCGAACGCGGGTACGTTCACTCTCGGCGTGACATGCCCCTGACCCTGCACGATTCTCGAGGAAGCCGAGCAGCGCAGCGCAGTCCATCGCGCAACTACAGCGTATCGGGCCCAGCCATGCACGTTACTGCGCCCTACTTCTTTGGCTTGCCACGCTCGAGCAGGTTCTTCGCCTGATAGACCGTCCCGAGCCACATGTCGTGCCACTTGGTGGTCGCGATCTGCTCCAGCAGTGCATCACCCTCCGCCGTGCGCCCGAGTGCGATCAGCGCCTGCGCCTTGCGGAGGCGATGGGTCGGGTTGGTCTGGTCGATGACGACCGCCTGCTGCCAGATCTCGAGCGCCTCGTTGATCTTGCCCTGCTGCTCGAGCTGGTCGGCGACCGCTGCATAACCGGCGCCCGACCACGGGTCGCGCTCGATGATCGACGATAGTTGGCGCCACGCTCCGGTCGCATCGCCGGTCGCGAGCAACAGCGTGCCGAGCGTGCGATCGATCTCGTCATTGCCGGGATCGATCGTCCGCCAACGCTTGCCCCACACGAGCGCGCGCTCGACGAGGTGTTTGCGCGGCGTGCCAGTGGTCTGCAACGCAGCCTGCTGAGCGAGCGAGAGCAGCGACCGCATCTCGGACCGCACGGTGTTGATGTCGACGGCTTCGTCGGCGCCCGCATCCTGCGCGCGCTCGAGGTAGTCGAACGCTTCGCCCGGGTTGCCACGCGACTGCGCCATCGAGGCCGCAAGCTCGAGCAGCTCGCGCGTCGGCTTGGCCTTGAGCATCGGTTCGATCAGGTCACGGGCGAACAGCGGCTGGCCGAACTGGATCGCGGCACGGGCGACCGCGAGCTTGCGATCGATGTTGTCACCGGCGAGCTCGTTGGCGCGCGCGAGGATCGTCGAGCTTTCACCCGGGCGGTACTGCGACAGCGGCAGGAGCGCCATGACGTGCTCGTAGCTCGTGCCTGCCAACGCTCGGTCACGCCACATCGAGAACGCGAGCTGCCAGCCTGCCGGCCCGCGGCGCGAGTACTGAAACGTGTACTGCGCGATGTCCACGCGCGGCGGCAGCGCGGTCAGGTCGAGCTCCTGGGCGAGCTTGAACACCTGATCGGCCGCGGCATCGTAGTTGCCGCGGTTGTAGAGCGCCTGTGCGACCGCCGCACGCGCCACGTTCTTGTAGATACCCTGCGCGACGCTGTCCCACGCGCGCGTCGTGTCCTTTGGATCGAGGTTCCACTGGTTCGACGTCGCGGTCGCGCCGACGAGGCGGAGCGTGTACGCACGCTGACCGAGCGAGGTCAGAAGATCCACGCCGACCTTGCCGTCGCCGGCCGCAAGGTGTGCGGTCGCCGCCCGCACCGTCCACAGCGCGCCGAGGACGCCATCGCGCGTCTCGGGATCGAGCGTGGTCTTGCCGGCTGCGCGGTTGTACTTGCGCGCGGCGATCAGGTAGCGAGCGAGCGGCTGCTTCGCGAACGGTGCGAGCGACTCCGCGGCTTG
>JAYVWH010000170.1:0-6599 GCA_043786265.1 Kofleriaceae bacterium
TAGACGTGTTGTGGAGATCTCGATTCACGATCGCCACTGCGATTGCCATCATGGCAGCGTGTGGCGGAACGCCCCGCGAGGCATCGCGCCCCGTCGGGGGCCACAAGACCGCGGAATCCGAAGCGACGGGAAAGCTCGCCGAGCTCGAGACACCACCTGCGACCAAGCTCCTCGCGATCGATTGGAGCAAGACCGTGCTCTCCTCGGATGCCGACGCACTCGCGCTCTGGAAGGTCATCGCGCCCACGGGCGAGGACTGGGAAGCCAAGCTCGAAGAGATCCCGGGTGACGGACCGATCGCTTCGCAGCTCGCCCTCGCGCTGCTCCGCGGCGGCAACTTCACGTGCATGGCGCCGCAACCCAAACGCGACTGTCCGGCGCGCGTCGTCGTCGATGTAGATCCCCCGCTGTCACAGGCCGGCTTCGACGATCCGTGCCTGCGCCGCATGCTCGCATTGTGGGCGATCGAGGAGATCGACGAGGACGATGTCGCCACGGCGTTCGATGCCCTCAAGTCGATCGTTGCAATCCCCCCGCCCGAATCGCAGCTCGTAGCAGCAGCGCTCGATTCATTCCCCGCGACCGATCAGGATCACCGGCTGGCGTTGCGTGCGATCGCGATGGCAGCCGGCCAGCGCGAGCTCGTCAACAGCAAGCTCAGCGACTTCGACGACGCGCACCTCAGCGAGGCGGTCACCAAGCATCACATCGACGGCGCACTCGAAGCGCTGTCTGCGCCGACGAACCGCGCCGTGTTCCTCGCCGCGATCACCGACGACAAGCTGGTCGCCAGCGCGCGCGCCGACGCGATGATCGAGCTCGCCGCGACGATCGAGACGACCGCATTACCGCGCGATCTACGCGGCGCACTCGCCACCGCTGCGAAGTCGCCTGACTGCACCGTGGCTGCGACCGCCGCACGCGTGCTCGTCCAGCATGGCGAACGCAAGTACGCCCCGGCGCGACCGCACGCACGAACTGCGCCGCCGATGATGCGAGCGCTGTGCATCCTCGCGAGCTACGAGGCGCTGCTGCGGTCCGACGAGCCGTCGTACTTGCTCGGCTACGTGCGGGCGAAAGGGCTGGAGCTGGTCCGGATCACGTACGACCCGTACAGCGATCAGGACACCGATGGCGACGGCGACCCGCATACCGAGCGCTCGCTCGACGTGGTGGCGCGCGATGAGGTCGTGCTCCCCGAGGTGGAAGATCTGATCAAAGCCTTCCGGACCTGCGAAGGCGCGATCTGCAAATCGGACGATCGAGAATTCCGGTTCGGGTTCAAGCCCGGCCCCGGTGGCGAGCTGATGCTGGTCCGCCTCGAGATCGTCGAGCGACCGCCCTGTCCCGTCAAGTAACCTCTGGATCTGGCTCGGCTCTATGGCACCATTGAGGCCATGCGCTGGCTCGCCAACGTGGTCGTTCTCGGGGTGCTGGTCGGCCTGATGTCCACCGCCGACGCGCAGGTCTTCAAGCCCAAGGGCAAGAAGGCCGACGTGATCGAGAAGAAGCCGAAGGCATCGGCGAAGAAAAAGACCTCGAAGAAGAAGGTCTCGGCGAAGAAGAAGAACGCTGCCGCAGAACGCTCGCGGCCCGATGACCTGACACCCGAACCGTCTTCAAAATCGGACGACGACGACTTCGTGAAGATCACCGATGACGACGAGATCGAATGAGCTTCGAGTAGGCGCAAGTGCGCACACATGAAAGTGATCCGGACCGTCGCCGAAAAATTGCCCAGGTGATCACGGCATGAGTATTTGCCAAGCATGGATCGATCTCGCCGGGGGGCAGGGGTGGAGGCGCCGTCCCGCGCCAAACAGCCGAGTCGCCCGCCAAGCGCATCGCGACTGACCGTCAAGTCGCGCCCGAACAAGAAGCGCGCTGGCTCGCTGTGGACGCGCTTGCCCAAGCCGCCGGTGATCGCCGACGCGTGTGGCCGTGCGCTGCGCCGCTCGGTGCCCGTCTTGATCGGCGCCGGCGTGCTCGTCGCCGTCGGTGGATCCGCGTTTGCCGGTTATCGCTTCGTCACCACGTCGCCGCGCTTCGCGATCACCAGCGTCGAGGTCAAGGGCAACCAGCAGCTCTCCGCCGACACCGTGATCGCGTCGCTCCCTGCGCACGTCGGCGACAACCTGTTCGGCACCAGCCTCGACGCTGTCGTCGCGGAGCTGCGCGCAAACCCGTGGGTCGCCAGCGCGAACGCGCACCGCGAGCTCCCCCATACGCTCGTCGTCGAGATCCGCGAGCACGTGCCCGCCGCACTCGTCGAGCTCGGTGGGCTCTACCTCACCGATGCCGAGGGCCATCCGTTCAAGCACGCCGAGCTCGGTGCCGACGACGGCGCCGGCCTCCCGATCATCACCGGCCTCGACCGCGCCGCCTTCGCAGCCGATCCCGCCGGGACGTCCGCCAAGGTCAAGAGTGCGCTCGCGACGCTCGTCCGCTGGCGTAGCGAGCCCGAGCGTCCGTCGATCGGCGAGGTTCACTACGACCCGCACGGTGCGCTGACGCTCGTGACCTACGAGAAGGCGATCACCATCCAGCTCGGCACCCCGAACGTCACGGGGCCCGACGACGGCCTCGGTCTGCGCATGCAGACCTTCGACGCCACGTGGGCGGAGCTGTCGCCCAGCGAGCGCTCGCGCGCCCGCGCCATCCACCTCGATGCCCGCCCAGACAACGTAACAGTCGCGCTAGCGAAGGATTCGTAAAGCCACCATGGCAAAGCCCAAGACAAACGAGATCATCGTCGGCCTCGACATCGGCACCACCAAGGTTGCCTGCATCGTCGGTGAGGTCACCGAGGACGGTGTCGACATCATCGGCATCGGCACATCGCCCACCAAGAGCGGTGGCGTGCGCCGCGGCTGCGTCGTCAACATCGACGCGACCGTGTCGTCGATCCAGCAGGCGGTCGACGAGGCCGAGAACATGGCGGGCTGCGAGATCTCGTCGGTCTACGCCGCGATCTCCGGCGCACACGTCCGCGGGCTGAACTCGCACGGCATCATCGCCGTGAAGGACAAGGAAGTCCGCGAGGCCGACATCGCTCGCGTGATCGAGCAGGCCAAGGCCGTCGCGATCCCGATGGACCGCGAAGTCCTCCACGTGCTCCCCCAGCAGTACGTCGTCGACGATCAGGACGGGATCCGCGATCCGCTCGGCATGGCCGGTGTGCGCCTCGAGGCCAAAGTCCACATGGTCACCGCCGCGCTCGCGACCGCGCAGAACATCATCAAGTGCGCGAACCGGTGCAACCTTCAGGTGTCCGACATCGTGCTCGGATCGCTCGCGTCCGCACAGTCGGTGCTCGACGAGGACGAGAAGGAGCTCGGCGTCGCGCTCATCGACATCGGCGGCGGCACCTGCGATCTGATGGTCTACGCGGACGGTGCGATCGTTCACACCAGCGTGCTGCCGCTCGGTGGCGGCCACATCACGAACGACATCGCCACGGTCCTGCGCACGCCGCTCGACTCGGCCGAGAAGATCAAGCGCAAGTACGGTTGTGCCTGGCGCGGCCACGTCGACGACGGCGACATGATGGAGGTCCCGTCGGTTGGTGGTCGCGGACCGCGCTCGATGGCGCGTATCAAGCTCGTCGAAGTGATCGAGCCCCGCGTGGAAGAGATCTTCGAGCACGTCAAGAAGGAGCTCATGCGCTGCGGCTACTTCGACGGCCTTGCCGCAGGCTGCGTGCTCACCGGTGGCGCGACCGCGATGGAGGGCGTCTCCGACGTCGCCGAGCAAGTCCTCGGCATCCCGTGCCGCCGTGGCGCGCCGACGAAGATCGGTGGCCTCGTCGATGTGGTGCGCTCGCCGTCGTACGCGACCGGCGTGGGCCTCGTGATGTTCGGCGCCGATCAGGGCCGCAGCGCACTGATGCCGTCGCGCATGGACGACCGTCCCGGCATGTTCAAACGCGCCTGGGGTCGTCTTGCCGAGATGTTCTGATCGGTGATCAAGCTGGCCGCGCTCGCGCTTCTGGTCGTGAAGATGTTCTACACGCTCGGTCCCGTGACGAGCGCGGCACACACGTTCACGCTGCCGGGCAATGACTTTCTCGAGCGACAGCGGGTTCACGCTCGTCGACTCGATCGCGAACAACAACACGAGCGCGCCCGAGGATCTCGCATCCGCCTATCTCGTCTCGGCGACCACGAATCCAGTCGACCCTGCTTGGACGTTCACGGGCGATACCAAGCTCGGCAGCGTGCTCGCCAATTTCACCCACCCGTGATCAGGGCGGAACGGCGCCGCTCGTCGCGCTCCAGCCCGGCAACGCCTTGATCGGCGCCAGGTCGACCGCCTCGAAGTCTGAGGCTGCGACCATCTGCACGTCGCCGATCGTGGTGTCGTCCCACTCCGCGCTCGGGTCGCCGGTGACGTACATCGACGAGCCACCGTCCGCGATGTACATGCCGTAGATCTTCATCGCCGTCAGCACGGCCTTGGCCTTCGCGGTGAAGCCGCTCGGGATCACGTAGCTGTCTTTGATCCGGAAGAGTTGCCCGTACTCGGGCAGGTTCGTCGACGTCTGCGAGCTCGCCTCGTGCGTAGCCGGCCACGTGTACGACCCACGAATCTTGCTGGTCAGGATCGTGAACCGCAGGGCGTGGCGGATCTCCCCGGTCGCCGCCTCGTCGCCGCGCAGCAGCAGCGGCAGGATCGGGAAGCCGGCCGCGTCGGCACTGGTCCACGTAACGGGGTGCAGGTCGTTCGAGCTCAAGTCGAACGCAGCGGACCCGAAGATCTCCCAGGTGCTCCCCGGCTTGTACGAGTGATAGGTCTCCCACAGCCAGCAGCGATCGCTGTCGAGGATGATCATGTGGTGATCGCCGTAGGGCAGGTGGTTGGCCGCCGTGCTGACGCCGCCCTCGACGACCGGGGATGCCGGGATCGGCAGATAGGGCGTGCCACTCGTGCACGGCCGTACGAGCGCCTTCGCGCTGGTCGCGCAGTCGGCCTCGGGGAGTGGGTCCCAGCCGAGGTTCGTCGTGTCAGGGGACGTGTACGCGACCTGGGGCCACGTCAGCGCATCGCCCGCGACGATGTTGTACGGAACGCCGTAGTAGTTGCCCGCGGTCGTGTCGAGCTGCGCACCGAGATCCAGGTGCAGGTGGACGGTGCCGCCGATCGTCGTGATGAACGCCGCGGAGCTCGGGTGCACGGGCAGCGTGTTGACCGCGGTGTTGAAGATGTGGTTCTCGGGGAGCATCGGACAGCCCGCGAGATGCGGACCGCTGCCGGGGATCACCATGGCGTCGCGCGAGAACCGAGGCGCATCGCCGTTGCCAGGGGCATCGATCGACGAACCGGAGCTGCCACCGCAGGCCGCGAGAATCGAGATCAACGCGAGTCGGCCCATGTCCGGATCTTCCTCCCCTTCTCTCTGAACGATCAAAAACTTGCCCTCTATGATCCATCACTTGCATATGGGGTGACCAGGGGGATTTGATCCAATGGCTCTTATCGAGTTCGAAGACGTCAGTCACGCTAAAATTTTGGTCATCGGTGTAGGTGGCGGCGGAGGTAACGCCGTCAACACCATGATCAGCGGCAATCTCGACGGCGTCGAGTTCGTCGTCGCAAACACCGACATGCAGGCCCTCGAGGCCAACATGGCGCCCCACAAGATCCAGCTCGGCAACGCGCTGACGAAGGGGCTCGGCGCTGGCGCCAACCCTGACGTCGGCCGTCGTTCGGCCGAGGAGAGCATGCAGAGCATCGCCGACCTCATCTCGGGCGCCGACATGGTGTTCGTGACGGCGGGCATGGGCGGTGGCACCGGTACCGGCGCCGCTCCCGTGATCGCTCAGATCGCCCGCGACTGCGGCGCGCTGACCGTCGGTGTAGTCACCAAGCCGTTTGGCTTTGAAGGCAAGAAGCGCGCGAAGCAGGCGGTCGAGGGCATCGAGCGCCTTGGCGCCGCCGTCGACACGCTGATCGTCATCCCCAACAACCGCCTCCTGGCACTCGTCGGGCAGAACACGTCGATGGTCGAAGCGTTCCGCAAGGCCGACTCGGTCCTGCTCAACGCGGTCCAGGGCATCTCCGACCTGATGACCGTCCCCGGCCTCATCAACGTCGACTTCGCCGACGTCCGCACGATCATGGCGGGCATGGGCCGCGCGCTCATGGGCACCGGCATTGGCTCGGGCAAGAAGCGCGCTGGCGAGGCGGCCGAGATGGCCATCAGCTCGCCGCTGCTCGAGGATGTCTCGATCGAGGGCGCCACCGGCATTCTGATCAACATCACTGGCGGTCCCGACCTGACGCTGCACGAAGTCAACGAGGCGTCGTCGCTGATCCAGCAGGCCGCCCACGAGGACGCGAACATCATCTTCGGCTCGGTCATCGATCCGAACCTCAGCGATGAGGTCCGCATCACCGTCATCGCGACGGGCTTCGACCAAGGTGCGCGTCAGACGCTCGTGGAGCCGACCCGCATGCCGGCCGCGACGGTCCCGCCGCACGGCTTCAAGGCCAAGTCGCAGATCGCGCTGCCCTACGACGTGTCCTCGCAGATCACGCGCGAGTACCCGACGCAGATCACCCGCGACTATCCGCCCCCGGTTCCGCCGCGCGCGCAGGCG
>JAYVWH010000171.1:0-4129 GCA_043786265.1 Kofleriaceae bacterium
TGCATCGGCGGCCGTGTCGTGCATTCGCGCTCGTACTACTCGCAGGGGCGCGGCGTCATCGAGAGGTGGTGGCAGAACGCCGCCGGCTTCGAGGCGGAGATCGGCGCTCGCGAGGAAGCGCCGACGATCCACGAGCTCAATCGCCTCTGGGAGGCCTGGGTGACGATCCGCTACATCGAGGTGAAGCACAGCGAGATCGGGAAAACGCCGAAGGAGGCCATCGCCGACGTCGAGCGAAAGCCCGTCGATCCCGAGCTCCTGCGCGAGCTCTTCCTCGTGCGCGTTGAGCGCAAGGTGCACAAGAAGGACGCCACCGTCAGCGTCGAGGCGCGACGCTTCGTCGTCGACGGCTCGCTGCGCGGCCGCAAGGTCGAGCTCCGCTACGATCCCGGTGACCTCTCCTCGGTGCTCGTTTACGTCGAGGGCAAACGCGTCGGCCGCGCACTGCCTCAGGTTGGCACCGACGGCAGCGAGCGCGTCGATGAAGTGCCAAAGCCAAGACCGAAGCCGGCGCACGCCGACTACCTCGCCATGCTGCGCGACGACTACGACGTAACCCGTCCACGGCTGCGTAGCGCCACGGGGGTTGACGGCGCGGGAGCCCGGTGACTGCTGAAGCGCGGCGTGGTTGGCTCGCCGCATGGCGCGAAACAAGAACCGGCTGTGGGGATTCGATGACGCTGAGCGCGAGCTGCTGATCGCAGCGACGGCGGAGATCCCGACGGTGCGCGCTGTCGTGGAGCGCGCCGAGCGGCGCGCTGATCTCGACGGCCTCTGGTTGGTGAAGAGCAACGTCGAGGAGCTCGACGAGGTGTACAGCTTGGTCTCGGCGCTGATGGACGGCACGCGGAGTCGGAAGAAGCTCGATCTGCTCGACGGCATGCTCGCGACGCTGTGCACGTCGATGGACGGGTTCTGAGTCGGTGGCGGTTCGTCATCGCCTTCGTGCAGCGCTCTACCACCGGGTGAGCACGCGCGAGCAGAATCCCCGGCTCGCGCGCGCCGAGTTGCGCGCCGCCGCCGCGGTGCGTGGGTTGCGCGTCGTGCTCGAGGTCGAGGAGACCGCGTCGGGGCGCGGGAGCGTTCGGCCTGGTCTCGATCGCATTCTCGGTGCCGCACAGCGTGGGGCGATCGACGTCGTGCTCGTGCAGCGCCTCGATCGCTGGGGGCGCTCGACGCTGGATCTTCTCGCAAATCTGCGCCGGCTTCGCTCGGCGGGCGTCGGCTTCGTCGCCATCGCACAGGGCCTCGAGGTACGGCCGCAGCACGACGCTGTGTCGGATCTGACGCTCACCGTCCTCGCGGCAGTCGCGGAGTTCGAGCGCGCCATCATCGTCGAGCGCACGCTCGATGGACTCGCCGCTGCACGGCGCGCGGGCAAGAAGCTCGGGCGCCCGCTCGGCAAGAGCGCGCCGTCGCCCGAGCGCGTCGCCGCGTTGCGCGCGGCCGGGCGCACGTGGCCGCAGGTCGCGCGCACGCTGCGCTGCACGATCGCTTCCGCGCGTCGCGCCCTCGATCGAGGCCTGCCGAAATCGGGTGGGCGCCGCGCGACGCATCGTCCGTCGAGAAATCCGCGCCGAAGTGTCGCTGCCGCAAACGATCGTTTACGGCGGTAGCGCCAGTGGATGGTGCCCGGCGCAGAGCTCGGGATGCTTGACGACGATCCGATCGGGCAGGAGCTCGCGCAGCTCTTTCTGCGGCCAGCCTTCAACGATGAGCTTCGTGACGAGGTGCAGGTAGGCGCGCGGGTTCACGTCGTGCGCGATGCACGTGGCGATGATCGACAAGATGGCCGCGACGCGCTTGCCGCCGTCATCGAGCCAGGTGAAGAGCCAATTCTTCCTGCCGAGGACCAACCGGCGCAGCTCGCGCTCGCGACGGTTGTTTGTGGCCTCGATGTTGCCGTCGTCGAGGAAGAGCACGAGCCGCTTCCACTGGCGATGGAGATAGCCGAGCGCGCGCCCAAGCGTCGTCTTCGGCGGGATGACAAGGCGCTGTCGGTCGAGCCACAGCTCGAGATCGTCGAGGACGGGGCGCGTGAATTCTTGGCGTCGAAGCCGTCGCTGTTCGGCGTTGTCGCCGGCGAGCGTGGAC
This sequence comes from Kofleriaceae bacterium, assembly GCA_043786265.1. Classification (GTDB taxonomy): domain Bacteria; phylum Myxococcota_A; class Polyangia; order Haliangiales; family Haliangiaceae; genus JABFXX01. The sequence goes on from JAYVWH010000171.1 coordinate 2,095, forward strand.
TGACGCTCCACGGCGAAGATGCGCGCGATCTTCGTGAGCCCTTCGAGCGCGATGAGGTCACCGGCGCGAGCCGTTTCGGCGAGCCTGCGGCGCCCGTGGCTCCAACATCCCGGCCGCTTGCCGCCCGCGCGCTCGAGGAACGTCATGGTGAGAGTGCCGTCGCACTGCACAGTGCGCAGGAGATCGTCCTTGAGGAAACGGCGCACGCTGTTCGAGTCAGCGCTCGGCGAGTAGTCGAAGGCGACCCAGCGCGCGTTCGTCCAACACCACATCGCGCCCGTGCGAATGCCGTCTGTGACCTTGGGATCGAGCACCGGGATCCCGGTGGCGTCGTTGCCGAGTAGCCCGGGGCCGCGCGTGATCTCCGCGATAAGCTTCGCGATGGGCTCGAGCAGATCGATGTGCGCGGTGATGCCGCGTCCGAGTGTCTGCGGGGCCACCTCCACACCCATGCGCGCAAACCGCGTGCACTGCCGCTCGACGGGCAAGTGCTCGAGGTACTTGTCGGCCGTGGCCTCGATGATCAGCGTGTCGCCGAGCTTGCCTCGCTCAACGATTGCCGGCGGCGTCGGCGCCGAGACGATGGTGTCGTCCTTGGGACACGCGACGCGCTCGTCGACGCGCACCTCGACGAACACCCTCGCGGGAACCACGTTCAAGATCTCGCAGCGCGAGTGACCGACCGTTTTCATCTCGGTGCCGCACAGCGGGCAGATGCGCATCGCCAGCGGGACCGGGTTTGGATTCTCGACGCGCTCAAGGTGCGCGGCGGGCGCGGCGCGACCGGGGTGGCGCCCCTTGCGGCTCTTCTTCTCGGGCACCGGCTTCTCCGGTGCCTTCGTCGGCGCGACGCCGAGGTCGAACATCGGCAGCGCGAGCTGCCGCCGCAGGCGCTCGAGCACCTCGGAGCGCGGCCGCTTGCGGCGCAGGTACGCGAGCTTCTTCGACAGCTCGCCGTTGATCTCGCAGACGCGCGTGACGAACGCGAGCACCGCGCGGACCAGCTCGATGAAGTGCATCCCGCGGATCATCCGCTCGAGAAACGCGCGCACCTCGCCAACGTCAGGCGCATAAGGCGAGGTGATCCGCGGCGGCTCGTTCATCGGCGTTAGACGACGGGAGCGATCTCCGAATTCATGGTGATCTCGTTCCTCTTCGACGGCTCCCACCGCGGACGGCGACGCGCGCCGGCGAGGTCGATCCCCTCGAGAATGAGCCCGAGCTCGGCGGACTCGACTGCGCTCGCGGTCAAGCGGCCGTCGTCGGAAAACGCCGGGTGGAAACGGCCGCGCTCGAGGCGCTTCGACCAGATCGCAAAGCCGTTGCGATCCCAATACACGATGCGCACACCGTCGCAGCGCCGTGTGAAGAACACGTAGAAGTGACCTGAGAGCGGATCGTGCGCGAGCAGGTCGCGCACGATCGTCATCAGGCTATCCGCGCCCTTGCGCCCATCGATGAGCTGCGTGACTACGAAAGTGCGGACACTCGGCGGCAGGCCCAGCATCAGCGCAGCACCGTGATGAGGCGCGCGAGCGCGGATGGGTCGATCGTCTCGGCGACGCGCAGCGTGACGCCCGACGCGAGCACGATCTCTACCGCCTCCACGCGTCGACGCTCCGAGCGCAGCTCGACAATCGCCGGCGTCCCCGCGCCGTCCAACTCGCCGGCGAAGTGGCGCCGCCATCGGTGGAGACGGGCGTCGTCGAACCCTTGGCGCCGTGCGAACGCACTTGCCGACAGGCCGGACGCCGCGTGTTCCTTGACTATGCGGCGCGCCTCAGCGACCGACCACGGACTTGATCTCTTTGTCATGGGACCTCCTCAATGATTGGAGGCATTCCCGCCGTGGTGCTGTCTACACCGCGGACCTACGCAGCCGTGGACGGGTTACACTACGACGCGCGTCTGCTGAAGAGCACGAAGGCCGTCGCGTATCGCGAGATAGAGGTAGACCCGCACTTCGACCAGGCGCGCTTCTTCACGCTCTTGAGCGATCTCGCCGACGTCGTCCTGCGCGGCGCCGCAGCCGACG
>JAYVWH010000172.1:0-8186 GCA_043786265.1 Kofleriaceae bacterium
CGAACGCCATCCGCGTCGTCACGGTGTCCAGACACGCAGCGCGGACCTTCGCGTCACGATCCTTGAGTCCTGCGGCGAGGGCGACAGTGGCGCTCCGCGTCGGCCCAAGCGTGTAGGCGACGCATGCGCCGGCTCGTATGCGCGCATCGCCGGACTTCTGCCAGCTTGCCAGCCGGGTCATCAGCGGCTTGGCATCGAGCTCGACCAGGCCAAGGACGTGAAGTGCGATCGCGTTTGGCGCGGCGCTACCGCTCAGCTCGCTTGCAACGATCTCCAGGACCGCGTCACGCGCGTCGAGGGCGATCAGGCCCCGTGCTTCGAGGAGCGCGAGCTTGCGGTCACGCCGGATGTCGCCGCGCAGTTGATCGAGCAGCGGGTTCACGACGCTGTGGTCCCCAATCGCCACCGCGGCCTGCCACGCCGCGAACCGCAGTTCGGCGTCGCTCGTCGATGCGTAGACCTTGTAGATCTCATCAGCGAGCGTGCCGATGTTGCCCGCCCCGATCGCATCGATCGCCGCGCGCTGGACACTCCCCTCGCCGCTCGCGAGCGCCTCGCGCAGCCCCGCGATCATCAGCTCGGTGGTCGCGGCATCGCGCGCCGCATTCGCGGGCTCGCGCTCGACGCGGCGTGCCGCTCGCGTCAGGTCGCCACTCGCGATCAATCGTGCGACGACCTCGCGCACGGGAAGCTCGCGATCGACGAGAGCAGCAGTCGCCGGACCGGCCTGGCGGCGGTCGCGGGCGAACAGCCAGCGCAAGTGAACGCGATCATCGTCGGACCACAGCATCGCCGGCGGCCTCGGTAACGGCGCCGCGTCTCTCAACACTTGCCGCACGGCGCGATCGAAGTCCGCGCTGCCCGATCCGGAGAGGTCTACATCGATCACCGCCCCCGTCCTATCGATCGTCAGTTCGGCGAACGTCGTGAGCGACATGTTGTTGAGCGGATGTGCCGCGGGCAGCCGCAGCCGACAATCCTCGAGAAACTGCGTCCAGGGCGGCTGGAGCTGGACCGCGACCGCATTGCGATACGGCGCACCCGGTGCATCGAGGTCGAGCACATCGGGTGGCAAGAGGCGCGGGGTCACCTGCGACGGCGCTGCGACCTCGCGCGGTGCAGCGGCCGGCGTGCAACCGATCGCGACCAGCAAGAGCCACGTGCGACGCATCCGCCGGTCCAAGCATGCCGCGATTTCTCGCGGCGCGCTCGTCACATCGTCGGGACGTCGAACGTCAGCGTCGGGTTCGTGATGCCAGCACCGACGAACGTGTCGAACGTCTTGCTGTACATCATGTTGTCCAGGGCGTCGTAGCCCTCGATCAGAAGCTGCGCGAGACCGAACTCAGCACCGAGCGCCGACTGCGGAAAGTTATCCGTGAGCTTCTTGCACGGCTTCTTGTCGCTGCCGTTCAGAATCTGACCGTCGTCGGTCGCGATCGCCTGAACGACACCGTTGACCGTCAGCTTGAGCACCTGGTTCTTCACCGTCGTTGTCTCACAGGACATCCCGCCCCACGAGATGCGGAACAGGAACGTTCCGGTCGCATCGGCAGCGCCCAGCCATGCATCCCACGGAACGTTGACCGTGACTTCGTGGTTCTCGACACCCGCGATCACCTGGCTCGTGACCGGCGAGGCGAGCAGCGCGTTTCCGGCGAGGTCGAGCGGCATCATGTAGACGGTGTAGTCACCAGGCTCGAGCCCCGAGAAAGTCGACTGGCCGTTGCCGCACATGTCCTGGCTCGTTGTTGCAAAGCCATTGGCATCGACGACATCGACCTCGACGCGCCCGATGCCGAAATCGGTGCAGGAGTCCATCGGGAACCCGCGCGCGGGATACGCGTTGAACGTCCACTTCACCGTGGTGCGCGCGGCGATCGTGCAGTCACCGGTCGGGCATGGGTTGGACGACGAGTCATCGGTACCGCACGCCGCGAGGAGAATCGCAAGCCCCAGCTTTGCTGGGGTGCGCAGCGCTCCCGCAGGGAGTGCGGAGTTGATCGCAAGCCCCAGCTTTGCTGGGGTGCGCAGCGCTCCCGCAGGGAGTGCGGAGTTGATCGTACAAGCTAGGTTCTTCATAGGTCTACGGTGTTGCCTCGCTGCGGATCTGGAGACCCAGGTGCCGCCGTACCTGGAAGTACTGCTCGCTGACCGCATACGCAAGCAAATCACGCAGGCGCTCCTTGACGGACATGCTCGATAGGCTCGCACCCTCGGTCGCAATCCCCTTCGCCGCGACCTGGAAGTCGTTCGCGACGATGAAACCGACCCGGTTCGCTGTGAGATCTGTCGCAGCGCGCCAGCTGGAGACCAGACCATTCCCGAGGCGGCCCGAGAGCTTGTAGCTGAGCTCGCCGACCTGCTCGAGAAGCGCACCCGGAACCTGCTTCTGCAGGGTCACGGCGAGCTTCTTGGCCTCCTCGTTGTCGGTCGAGTACGGCTTGCCGTCGTCTGCCGTCGGACGGGCACCACCCGCGAGCACCGCCGCTGCGAATGCAGTCTCGAGCTTGGGCAGCGTACCGACCGCGAGAGTCACGAACCGCTCGGGCCGCAGATAGGCCATCCGCTTGCCGACCTCGAAGGCGAGCTCGCGCTCGTCCTGCTTGGTGATCAGCGACCCACCCACGAGCAATGTCGGCACCAGGCGCGTGCGATCCGCACCCATCCCGACCGTGTTCGCCACGCGCAGGCCATCGCCGCCCTCCTGCATCCAAACCATCGGCTGCGGGTCGATCGCGAGCACGCCCGAGACGTACTTCACGATCCGGCTGACCGGGCGCGTGTCCTTCTCGAGGTCCGTGCGCGTATCCGGCGTCAGGCCGAACGCGGTGACCGGCTGTGCCGTGCCACCAGCGAGCGCGCCGATCGTCGAGCTGAAGATCGCGCCGACGGCGCGGTCCTCGCGTGGGTGGATGATCGACTTCTGCCACAGCTCCTCGGTCAGGCGCCGGGGTGCGGGCGTGAACCCGCGCGGGCGGAACCGCTCGTAGAGCATGCGCTCCTCGTCGGACGCGGCACCGAGGAAGACGAGCGCCTGCGCGACGCAGAACGCCTTGTCCAGCTCGTGATCGGCCCGATACAGGTTCGCGAGCGCCTTGTAGAGCTCGACGCGATCCGGGGCGTGCGACAGCAGGAACTGCAACTCGTAGATCGCTTCGGCGCGGCGTGCATCGCCTGCCTCGAGGTAGAGGTCGGCGAGCTGCTCGTGGCGCTGGATGTCATCCGGCGCAAGCTCGCACGCGACCTGGTACGCCTCTGTTGCGGCCTCGGTGTCACCGAGATGCTCGGAATACGTATCGCCGAGCTTGGTCCACAGCGACAGCAGCGCCTCGACCGGCGCGTCCTCGCCAAGCCGCTTCAGCTGGCGGCGATAGGCGCGGGCGAGGTTCTTCCAGTCCTTCTTGTCGGCGAGCAGCTTCTCGACGCCGTCGAAGGCCTTTGGCGTCAGCGGCTCGTCGTCGAGGGCGGCGTTGAACTTGTCGATCGACAGGTCACCGTCGTTGATCTCGTCGCGTGCGATGACCGCAGCCGTGTAATGGAAGCGTGCCCGACGCGACGGGGAATCCTCGAGTGCGCTCAGCTGATCGAGCGTCTCGATCGCGCGGCGCCACTGGCGCTGCTCGGTGAACGCTTCGAGCAGCTTGTGCATCATCACGCGAGATGCCGGGGCGATCTTGAGACCCTCCAGGTACGCGCCGGTCGCGGACGTGACGTCCTTGAGCCGCTCGTGCCAGATGTCACCGATCTCCTCGAACAGCTTCGCGCGCAGGTAATCCGTCCCGTCACGCTTGGACAGCGCGTCGATCTGCGAGCGCTTCGCGTCGGCGACCATGCGCCACTCGCCGTGCGCGCCACCGAGCTCGACCATTGCCTCGAGCGTGTCCTCGTGGAGCGGCTCCTTCTCGAGTGCGCGGCGGAAGTTGGCCTCTGCCTTCTTGTCCTCACCGAGCCCGCGCGCGGCGGCACCGAGGCGGTACCAGATCTCTGCGGTCTGGCTGTCGGAGATTCCGGCGCGGTGACGAGCGAGCAGCTCGCGGTAGCGGCGGTCGACTTCCTTCCACATGTCGGCGGACTTGTCGGAGCCCTCGTTCGCCTTCGCCTCGGCCATCAGCACGTTGGCGAGGCCGATCGCGGCGTCGAGACTCTCCGGATCCGACTCGACGGCGAGCCGGAAGTGGCGCGCTGCCTTGTCGATGCGGTGCAGTGCCTCGTAGGCCTTGCCGAGCTGCGCCTCGCGGCGGCTACGCTCGAGGCGATCGAGGCCCTCGGCTTGACGGGCGAGCATCTCGAGCACCGGGAGGGCGTCGTCCCAGCGCTTCGTGGCGACCAAACGATCGGCGACCTTCTGGCCAGCGTCGACGTGATCGGGATCGAGCTTGAGCACGCGCTCGAACAGATCGAGTGCGCGCGTCGGATCCTCGAGCTCCTGGTCGGTGATCGTGGCGGCGCGCCACAGCTGCGCGATGCGCTCGTTGCGGCTACCGCTGGCGGCCTCCGCGCGCAGCAGCATCTCGACCGCCTGGGTCCAGTTGCCGCGCTTCTCGTGCAGTGCGCCGAGCGCCTTGAGCGCCGCGAGGTTCTCGTTGTCCAGCGAGATTGCCTTGTCGAGGTGCTTCTGCGCGAGGTCAGCGTCACCCACGTTCTCGAGCGCCATGCGGCCGGCCTCGGCGTACAGCGCCGCGCCCTTCTCGCCTTCGAGCGCAGCATGCTTGACGAGGATGTCGACCGCGCGGTCGAACGTCTCCGTGCGCTGATACAGGCGCGGCAGCCACGCGAGTGCCTGCTTGTTGTTATCCTCGATCGCGAGGACGTTCATCAGCGCATCGATCGCCTTGTGCGGATCGTCGAGCTCGCGCTCGTAGGTCTGCGCGGAATCGAGATAGAGCTCGACGCGTGCGGACGGTGCCTTGATCGCCGCGATGTGGCGCTGCTGGACCGAGACGAGCTCGTACCAGTTGCTCTCGACCTTGAGCACGCGCTCGAGGCCGCGGTACGCATCGTCCGCGGTCGCGTCGGCCGCGATCAGCTTCTCGTATGCGCTGCGCGCGCGAACCGGGTCACGATCCTCGAGCTCGGCGGCGAGCTTGCGCAGCGTCGTCAGCTTCTCGCCCTCGGGCGCAACGGCGCCGAGGCGCTCCATCGTGCGCAGGTAGTCCTCGGTGCGTCCCGTCTTGTCGTAGAGGTCGACGAGCGCCTTCAGAGCACTGAGGTCGCTGCCGTTCTGGGCGACGGTGGCCTCGTAGCGTGCAATCGCACCTTCGAGATCACCAAGCTTCTCGGCGCGCAGCGTGGCGAGCTCGCGGCGGATCGACGCCGCGCGGCCCTGGTCTCCGGCCTCCGCGCTGATCTCGGCGCGACGATCGAGGACCTTGGCGAGGTTTGCCCACTTCTCGTCGCGGCGATACAGACGCTCGAGCGCGGCGAGCGCGTCGTCGCTGTTGTCGTCGGCGTCGGCGGCCTGCTGATAGGCCTCGATTGCCTTCGCAGTCGACGCGAGCTGCGTCTCGTGCAGGTCACCGAGGTCGATGAGCAGACCGGACTTGAACTTGCCGTCGGTCTCGACTTCGGCGTGCGCGCGCAGCGTGTCGGCGAGGTCCGCCCACTTCTGCTGCTTGCGATATGCCTCGGCGAGCGCGGTGTACGCGCCGCGGTTGGTAGCATCGAGCTCGAGTGCACGGCGCAGGCTCGGCAGCGCGTAGTCGACGCGGTCGAGCTTCGTCGCGTACCACGAGCCCAGGCGCGCCCACCACTTCGATGCGAGGCGAGGCTCGGTAGCCTCGGTCGCGATCTCGGAGGCTTCGCTGACGAGGTCGGCCCAGCTGCCACTGGCGGCGGCGAGCTTCTCGGCGCGCGTGGCGATCGCGTCGTCCGCGGGTGCCATCTGGCACGCCGTCGTGGCGGCTTCGAATGCGCGGCGTAGATCGCCGACCTCGGTCTCGTAGACCTCGGACAGCGAGACGAGATACTGCGCGCGATCGGCAGCGTCCGCGGCCTCGATGCGGCCGAGCAGGACCTCGACGACGGTGTCCCACTTCTTGTTCTTGCGGCTGCGATTCTCGATCAGTGCGAGTGCGTCGCTTGCCTCGGCACCTTCGTCGCCACCCTCACCGAGCAGCGCGATCCAGCCGTCGACATCGTCGGCGTCCGGACGCGTCTGCGCGAGCGAGATGTTGACTTTCTCGCACTGCTTGCGCAGCGTCTCTAGCCACTCGGTGATGCTGCGCTCGGCAGTCTCGTCACCGCCGCGACCCTGGAGGTTCACGACCTCGATGTGATGGTCGGCCATCAGTTCGTCGACGGTGACCGGGCCAACGCCCGCGCCAAGGAAGTAGTGCGTACCGCGCGGCGGCTCGAACATGCCGAATACGCGATCGAGCAACGCGGACAGGTCGGGATCGCCGTAGCGGAACCCGACGAACACGAGCGAGCCTTCGACGTAGAGCTCGCGCGCATACTCGCGAAGATCGACGGCACGCGACAGGGCGCGGCGAACGCTCGCGGGCGTCACGATGTACGTGTCGAAGTTGCCGAGCATCTTGACCAATGTCCGGCGGCGCGGCGAGAGCTCGCCGAGCTCCTGGTACGTGATGATGCGCGACGGCGGCCAGTCCTCGGGCGAGGACGTCTCGAACGCGTGCTCGAGGATGTCGCCCGGGAACGTGGTCCACACGTGGCGGAACGGCAGCCTCGCGAGGAGGCGCGGCAGCTGCGGGGTCTCGGACGGAGACGTCCAGGTCTCCTGGACGATGCGGTCACAGGTCTCCTCGCCCAGTGCACGGGCAAGAAAGCCGACGGCGCGGACAAGGCTGCCCTTATGGAGCAGCTTCTCGAGGTCTTTCGTTGCCTCGGTGTCGCCCTCGCGGCCGCGGGTCTCGAGCGCCTGGGTCATGCGCTCCAACATCTGTTTCCAGCTTGGTACTCCGATTCCCGCACCGACAACGAGAGCCGCACGACCGGTGCGGATCTGTTCGATGAGAGACTCGGGGATCGTGTGCTCTTGCATCCTAAACCCCTTTGTCTGTGATAGTTCGGCGCGGAAGCTAACGAGCAGACCCGCGATGATCAAGGGGAAAATGCGATTCCGAGCCCCCACGGTCGGGTGTCCGCGCGTATCGTGAGCGGCGGCGGGGGTGCGCGACTAAGAACACCAGCCCACAAGTTGGTGACCACGTCCTCGTCCTCGTCCACGTGCACGGATGTGCACGTGCTCGTCCGTGCTCGTGGTCACCAACGTGTGGGCTGGTGTACTAAGACCGCGTGATAGGGTGCGGGCGCTCATGCCGTCCGAAGTCGCCGCGATCTATCGGGCGTCGAAGAAGAAGCAGGACATCAACTGGTTCACGGAGTGGATCGCGCGTCCGCCCGCCGCCGTTGTCGTCTATGCGATTCGCAACACGCCGTTGACGCCGAACCAGGTGACGTTTGGCTCGGCGATCGTCGCCGCGGGTGCGTGCGCGATGTTCGCGCTGCTCCCGGGCTGGCTGTGGCTGGTAGTCGCGGCGCTGCTGTTCGAATTCTCGTTCGTGCTCGATTGCGCGGACGGCATGCTCGCGCGGCTGCGCAAGGTCGCGTCGCCAGTCGGGCACCTGCTCGACTTCTTGATGGACGAGCTCAAGGCGATGCTGCTCTACGCGTGCGTCACCGTCCGCCTGTGGCGCGAGACCGGCGACATCCGCCTGCTCGTGATCGGCATGTTCGCGCTGTTCTCGCTCGCGTCGGGCATCGCGTTGACCTCGTTCATGCGGCGGCCCGAGTACGGTGCGAAAGGACCCACCGAGGATGGTCAGCCCGCCGAGGTCGGCAAGCGCAAGGGGCCGATCGGGATGGCGATCAACAGCTTCGAGTGGGCCGCGCGTGTGGTCGTGCACTACCCGCAGTACCTGTGGCTCGTCGCGGCGGTGAACCGCATCGACATCTATTTCTGGGCGTACGCGGCCGTCAACGTCCTCTACTTCGGTATGAGCATGCTGAAGATCCTCCTCAAGCTCGGAAGGTTTGCGAGATGACCGACTTGATCCGACGCGCGATCCTGATCGCCGCAGGCCGCGGCAAGCGCCTCGGCACGCACACCGAGGAGATTCCCAAGTGCATGGTCGAGATCGGTGGCAAGCCGATCCTCGGTCACGTCTGGGACGCCCTGTCGTCCGTCGGAGTCGACGAGCTCATTGTCATTCGCGGCTACC
>JAYVWH010000173.1:0-4356 GCA_043786265.1 Kofleriaceae bacterium
CGCACGATCGAGGTCACCAAGCAGGTGCTCACCCAGGCGCGCCTGCAGCCCAAGGACATCAACGACATCCTCTGCGTCGGCGGCTCGACGCGAATCCCGACGGTGCGCCAGCGCCTCGCCGATACATTCCGCCGCGAGCCGAACATCAAGATTAACCCCGACGAGGTCGTCGCACAGGGCGCGGCCATCCAGGCCGGTAGCTTGTCTGGATCGATCATCTCGGGCACCGGCATGGGCGCGCGCGATGCCGTGATGACCGAGGCGCACTCGCCGCTGTACTTCGGCGGCGCCGCACCACCGAAGGGGCCGATCGCGCGGCCCGTGCTGCTCGACGTCAATCCCTCGACGCTGTCGATCCAGACCGCCGGCGGGTTCTCCGAACGCATCCTCGACAAGAACTCACCGATCCCGATCGAGCGCACGCGCGTGTTCACGACTGCCCGCGATAACCAGACGCGCGTCGAGATCGCGTGCTGCCGCGGTGAGTCGCGTCGCTACACCGAGAACGAGCCACTCGGCGCGCTGCTGCTCGAGGGTTTGCCTCCGAAATCGCGCGGTGATCTCAAGGTCGAAGTCTGCTTCCGCGTCGACGCCGACGGCATTTTGCACGTCAAGGCGGCCGACGCTGACTCCGGTGCGCAGCAGGAAGCGCGCATGCAAGTGTTCGGCGCCCCGACGGTCGAGGCCGAGTGAGCTCGTCCAAGACGGAGATCCTGATGTGGGCAGACCGCGTGCTGTCCCGCAAGAACGGACCACCGCACCTCGTGCTCGAGGTGAAAGAAACGGCGACGCCGGACGAGTCGCAGGTGGCGTTTCACAAGATCGCTCGCGCGGCGCATCCCGATCTCCATCGCCAATTGCTATCTGCTGAGGAGCTCGAGAAGGTCACCTCGGCGTACGCCGCGGTCGCAGGCGCGTACATGCAGATGCGCTCGCAGACGATGACGACGCAGCGCATGAAGCCGCTCAAGCCCGAGGACGTCGGCGGTCTCGGCAATGCTGGCCCCGTCGCCGCACCGCCGAGCCGCCCCACGCCGATCCCCGCGGGCACCGGCCGCACGCCGCCCGCGGGTGTTCCCGCCGCGCCGCCACCGGGTGAGAGCGTCACCAGCGTCACGCCGCAACAGGCGGCCGCGGCGATGTCGCCGAAGGCGATCGTCTATTTCCGCAAGGCGGAGGCGGCACTCAAGCGCGGCGAGCTCAAGGGCGCGCTGCTACAGATCAAGCTCGCGATCGCCGCGGACCCGCAGTCGACGTTTCTGCGCAATGCGCTGGCCGAAGTAGACGCAGAGCTTCGCCGAGGTCCGTAATATTCCTCGGCGAGCACCGGGGGTGGACACGCACCCGATCCTGTGCCCAACTTCGCCGGCATGCCGCCGCGGACGACGACAGGTACAGCGATCACCGGTCATGGGGTGTGGCACCCCGAACCCATCCTCACGAACGACGATCTCGTGGTCGCGTTCAACGAGTTCGTGCGCCGGCACAACGCCGCGAACCCCGATAAGACGCCGCTCAAGGAGAGCTCCAGCGAGTTCATCCTCAAGGCCTCGGGGATCAAGAACCGCTACGTCCAGGATCTCACGGGTCTGCTCGACCCGGACCGCATGTGTCCGAACATCCCAGACCGGCCCCATACCGAGCTCAGCATCCAGGCCGAGTACGCGGTCAACGCAGCCAAGCGCGCGCTCGCAAGCGCCGGCAAGACCGGCGAGGACATCGATCTCGTCGTGCTCGGTGCATCGAACTTGCAGCGCCTGTATCCCGCGATCGCGATCGAGGTGCAGGAGGCGATCGGTGCGCGCGGCTGGGCGCTCGACATGTCGCTCGGCTGCTCGGCCGCCACGGGCGCGACGATCGTTGCTTCGCAGGCGATCCAGGCGGGTACCGCGACGTGTGCACTCGTCGTGGCGCCGGAGCTGACGACGCCACACATGAACTGGCGCGAGCGCGACAGCCACTTCATCTTCGGTGATGCGGGCGTGTCGCTCGTCATCGAGAAGGCTGATCGTGCGAAGGCGGGTTCGTGGGAGATCCTGTCGACGAAGATGATGTCGAAGTGGTCGGGCACCGCGATCCGCAATAACTACGGCTATCTCGATCGATGCGATCTGAGCACCAAGGATGACGACACCAAACTGTTCCACCAGCAGGGCCGTCGCGTGTTCAAGGAAGTCGTGCCGCTCGCGTCGGCGTTCATCAAGGAGCACCTCGAGGCGCAGGGCCTCACGCCCGCGCAGGTCAGCCGGTTCTGGCTGCACCAGGCGAACCGGAAGCTCAACGAGGTCGTCGCGGAGTGGGTGCTCGGTCGCGTCGCAACGCGGGAGGAATCTCCGATCATCCTCGACGAGTACGGCAACACGGCTTCGGCCGGTTCGCTGCTAGCGTTCTCGCTGCACAATGAAGATCTCAAGGCCGGCGACTACGGCGTGATGTGCTCGTTCGGTGCCGGCTACTCGCTCGGCTCGCTCATTCTGCAGCGCAACTGACTATCTGCAGTCGGGCATCCAGATCTCCGTGACACCGACGACGACCTGCGACCTCGGCTTCGACTACCACCCCGGCACGGACGAGACCGCCTTCGGTGCCGAGAGCGTCGAGTACTTCGCGATGCGCCTGGGCACCACCTTCCGCATGTAGCCGTTTACTATGGGTGGATGTTCCAGTGGCTCACGGACCGTCGCCGTCTTCGTCTTCTCGAAGAACCGTTTCCCGAGGAGTGGGAGGACATCCTCGAGGAGAACGTCGCCGCCTACGAGCTCCTCGACGACGACGAGCAGAAGCGCCTGCGCGAGCTCGTGCAGGTGTTCATCGCGGAGAAGAACTGGGAAGGCTGTGGCGGCCTCGAGCTCGACGACGAGATGCGTGTCACCGTCGCGGGTGCGGGCTGCTTGCTGCTGATGGGCCGCGACCACGATCTGTTCAGCGAGGTCGACTCCGTCCTGATCTATCCATCCGCGGTCGTCTTACCCGACCAGCAGCAATGGATGTTCGATGGGCGGCCGCGCGTCCACGATGGTGGAAAGCCCGTGCTCGGTCTCGCGATCAAAGGCGGTGCGGTCGTCCTCGCGTGGGACAGCGCGCTGCACGGTGCGCGCGATCCACAGGACGGGCACAACGTCGTGATCCACGAGCTCGCTCACAAGATCGATTTCATCGATGGCGAAGCCGACGGCACGCCGATGTTCGAGACCGGTGCGGAGCGCCGCGCATGGGCCGCTGCGATGGCCCCCGCGTACCTCGCGCACAAGGACCGTGCCGAGCGCGGCAAGAAGAGCTTCCTCGACGACTACGCGATCACGAACGAGGCAGAGTATTTTGCTGTAGCGACCGAGGCGTTCTTCGAGAAGCCGCGCCACTTGAAGCGGGCGTTACCCGAGGTCTACGAGCAGCTCGCTGGATTCTATAAGCTCGATCTCGCCGAGCGCGAGCCGCACACGAAGAAGAAGCAAGCGCGCAACCGCGAGCGCAACGACGATTAGCACTACTGTGTCGGCAGAAAGCGGTGTGTGTTCGATCGGATAGGGTGAGCTACACGTGCACGTGCACGATTTCAGGCCGTTCTCGAGGACAAGTCGCCGCAAAAACGACCGCGAGGAGCGAGTCCTCGAGCGACTCGCGGACCCTAGAGGCGACGCGTCCCTTAGGACAAAATCGGTGTGTGCCCGAAAAGGTCGGACCCCTTTGCTAGGGTGCGCTTGTGTTTGGTGACGTGACCACCGCCCGTGAGGGGACCAGCGGCGATGCCGTCCTGACTCGCGCACTCGCGCGCTTCGGGCACACGTCGCTGCGCCCGGGGCAGGCCGAGGTCATCTCCGACATCTTCTCCGGCAAGCCCGTCATCGCGGTGATGCCGACCGGCGCCGGCAAGTCGCTGTGCTATCAGCTGCCGGCGATCGTGCTGGGCGAGCGCGGTGGCGTCACCCTCGTGGTGTCGCCGCTGATCGCGCTGATGAAGGATCAGGTCGATGCGCTGCGTGCGCGAGGGATCCCGGCAGTGGCGCTGACGTCGGCGGCGTCTGGAGAGGAGCAGCGCGAGATCCTCGATGGGATTCGCGCGGGCTCGTTCACTCTCGTGTATGTCGCGCCAGAGCGTTTTCGTAGCCCTCGGTTTGTAGACGCGCTGCATGCGAGTGCTGCGCGCATCGCTCTCGTCGCAATCGACGAAGCGCACTGCATCTCGGAATGGGGTCACGACTTCCGTCCGGACTATCGGCGTCTCGGTCAGGTCATTGCCTCACTCAAGCCGCCACGCCTCGCGGCGTTCACCGCCACCGCTACGCCCGAAGTTCGCAAGGACATCGCGGTGCAGCTCGGCATCGAGGGTGCGCGCCCGCATATCCGCGGCTTCGACCG
>JAYVWH010000174.1:0-11279 GCA_043786265.1 Kofleriaceae bacterium
GTCGTCGACGCGACGAAGTGGAACAAGGCGATGGCAGCGATCAATGCGGGCCTGCCCGCACTGCTGACCGCGGGCAAGAAGCTCGAGCTCGTCGGCAAGGCGATCGTCCTGTGGGTCCAGACCGGTGCTTCCCTCGCGAAGGCCTCGGGACAGCTCGCGGGTGAGATGGGCGCGCAGGGCGCGTGCGTCGCGGCGCAGCTCGTCGGTGTCGTCGCTGCGGCGGCGCAGATCGAGGCGCGCGTGTCGGTCTCGGTCGAGGTCTCGGCCAGCGTGTCGGCATCGGCCGGCGCAACCGCGCAGTAAGGGCGATGGCCGCGAAGGCGGAGCTTGTCTTCGGCGACCTCACCGTCGCCCTGACGAATCAAGATCGCGTCGTGTTCCCTGATTCCGGGATCACGAAGGGCGACGTGATCGCCTACTACCGGGCGGTCGCCGACGTGATGGTGCCCGAGCTCGAGGGGCGACCGCTGTCGATCGAGCGATTCACGAAGTCGGTCGACGCGGGCGGCTTCTTCCAGAAGCACTGGCAGAAGCACTACCCCGAGTGGCTCGACAGCGCGGATGTCCCCGGCAAGACGCGGGTGCGCTATCCGATCGTCGATAACGAGGCCGGGCTGATCTACCTCGCGAACCAAGGTGGCGTCGCGTTTCACATCTGGACCAGTCGCAAGGACACGCCACACAACCCGGACCTGATCGTCTTCGATCTCGACCCGCCCGAGGGCGGGTTCCCGATGGTGCGCGAGACCGCGCTGCTACTGCGCGAGGTCCTCGACGAGATTGGCCTCCGTGCCTTCGTCAAGACGACCGGATCGAAGGGCCTGCACATCGTGTCGCCTCTCGACGGCAAGGCGCCATTCGAGGAAGTTCATGCGCTGTGCGGCGAGATGGCGACGCTGCTCACGGGACGCCATCCCGATCTCATCACGACCGAGTTCTACAAGAAGGACCGCAAGGGCCGGCTGTTCTTCGACACGTTGCGGAACGCGCAAGGCGCGACCTTCGTCGCTCCGTACTCGCTACGCGGCAAACCGGGCGCGCCTGTCTCGGCACCGGTGACGTGGGACGAGGTCGAGGACAAGAAGCTCAAGCCGGACGGCTTCACGCTGAAGAACGTCCCGAAGCGACTCGACGACATCAACGATCCTTGGGGCGAGCTGCGCGCAAAGCCGGGCTCCGTCGCGAAGGCGCGCAAGAAGCTCGCTGCGCTTTAGTTCGGTGCGCGCCTTCGCCGCGTCATTTTTCCCTGCCTCGGCCCCAACCCGTAGAGCCCGGATCATTTTTTGCGATGGGCTCTAGTTCGGTGCGCGCCTTCGCCGCGTCATTTTTCCCTGCCTCGGCCCCAACCCGTAGAGCCCGGATCATTTTTTGCGATGGGCTCTAGAGCATGTCGAGGCGATCGTTGCGCTGGCCGTTCGTCCGGTCCCAGTGGATCTTCACGTTGAACGATCCGTTCATCGACAGCGGCTCGGCGTAGGACAGTCGGGACAGCTGCTCGAAGTCCATCGGATCGATCAAGCTCGCGTCCGGTGCCGGAATCTCGCGCTTCGTGATCGAGAACGACACGCTGAAGTCGATGTGATCGCCGAGCTGCACCTCGATGTTCGGAGACGCGCTTACAGAGTGGCGCCGGCGCGGATGAATGACCTCACCACCGACCTCGAGCGACAGGCCGAGGCTGACCTTGTCCTTGCGCAGCTGTCCATTCGCGACGAGCTTGTGCTTGGGGTAGTGCGCCCACCGCTCGCCGAGCTCGTTGCGGAGGTTATAGCCCTCGACCGCGTACGCCACGATGTACGCGACTGCGAGCCGGTTCCCGCGTGGATCGTCGGCGTGATAGCGGTCCCACTCGACGCCGAGCTTCGTGTCAAAGCCGTAGCGATACTGGCCCTTCGGATCGTCGCGCCACGTGCTCGTGCTCGCGCCGAAGGAGTAGCAGTGGTTGTAGAGGTATACGCCCTCGAGCTGACCGCCGTAGTTGTAGTTCTTGGTGTTCGTCGACAGCTTGCTGCCATCGTCGAGGGTCAGCGGCGGCTGCTTGTTGATCCCACCGCCGGCCCAGGTCTTTGCGGCAAATCGCTTGCGCGTCTCCACGCGTGCAACGCCCGCGGAGGACCAGCCGTTGTAGTTCTGGTAGTCGCCGGTCCAGTTGCCATAGGCGCCGAGCTCGAGACCGAGATCCCACGGCGAGACGGACTTGGCCTTTGCTTCCTCGCCCTCGGGATCCTTGAGTGCGACCTCGACGAGCTTGGGAAACCGTGCGGCGACAAACAGAGACATGCCGCGCAGGAATGCGGGCTCGAGCTGGCCGCGCTGGGTGTCGTCATCACCGCGACTATCAAGGTCGACGTCGATCTCGATCAGATGCGGTGCGCCGGGAACATTTCCCACGAATCGCAAGTGCACGCGATCCACGAGCGCGACCTCGTTCGCATTCGCGTAGACGATGACGTCAGCGACCGCGCGCGGGGACTCCAAGAAAACTTTGTGCGCATCTACGAAACCGAGCAGGAACGCCGGGCACGCTTTCGTGCGTCCGGTGTTTTCGCACTCGATCGTCACGCGCAGCGGTGCCGCAGTGACCACGGAGGCCGCGCCAAACAGCAGCGCGAAGACCAACAGCAGTCTCATCACGGGGGAGGGTATCCCGAAGCCTCGGGCGCAGGGGACTGTGCTACGCACACGTGGTGATAGACACGGTTCGCGAGCCCGCCGTTGCAGGGACGTTTTATCCCGCGGCCTCGGATGACCTCGCCTCGACGGTCGATCGACTGCTCGCAGCGGCTAGCGTCCCCACCGATGCGCCCTGCCCGAAGGCGCTGATCGTGCCTCACGCAGGGTACATCTACTCGGGCGCGATTGCGGCTTCCGCGTTCGCGCGGGTGTTGCCGTTCGCGAAGTACTTCACGCGCGTCGTTCTGATCGGACCGGCCCATCGCGTATTCGTGGCGGGCCTGGTGTCACCCGGTGCCGCGCACCTGCGCACGCCGCTCGGTGATCTCGAAGTCGATACCGAGGCGCTGCGCCTGATCGGTGTCGATGCGAATGCACTCGCGCATGCGCGCGAGCACTCGCTCGAGGTCGAGCTGCCGTTCCTGCAGCGTGTGGCACCGCACGCGAAGATCGTCCCACTCGCTGGAACCCGCGCTGCCCCCGAGGTCGTCGGACGCGCGCTCGAGATCTTGTGGGGCGGTCCGGAGACCTTGATCGTGATCAGCTCGGACCTGTCGCACTACGAGCCGTACGCGGAGGGTCGAGTGCATGATCAGCGCACCTGCGATCGCATCGTCGCGCTCGACACCACGCTTGCGGGTGAAGATGCGTGTGGCTCGATTGGCCTCAACGGTCTTGCGTGGCTCGCGCGCAAGCGTGGCGATCTGCGGATCGAGCTGATCGATCTACGCAGCTCCGGAGATACAGCGGGCCGCAAGGACGAGGCCGTCGGTTACGGTGCCTTCGCGATCTACGAGGGTGCGGCGTGAGTCGATCTCGTCAACACCTCGCCGAGCACGGCCCGCAGCTCGTTTGCTATGCGCGCGCTCACCTGGGCCAGGCGCTCGGTGGTGCAACCGCCACGCGTCCGTCCGGCGATTGGTGCAATGAGATCGCCGCGACGTTTGTCACGTTGCGCTGGCGCAGTGGCGATCTGCAGGGCTGCATCGGTACGCTCGAGGCCGACCGAACGATCGTCGACGATGTCGCGTACAACGCGGTCGCGGCCGGCACGCGCGATCCGCGCACGCGTCCGTGCACGCTTGCCGACCTCGACAACCTCGATGTCGACCTGTCGATCCTGTCGCCGCTCGAGCCGATCGGATCGGAGGCCGACATCCGCGTCGGCATCGACGGCATCGTCCTGCTCCACCACGGACGTCGCGCGACGTTTCTCCCCGTGATGTGGGAGCGCCTGGAGACGAAGGAAAACTTCATGGGCGAGCTGCGCCGCAAGGCCGGCCTCCAACGCGACTTCGCCGGCGAGGTCCAGCTCCTGCGCTACACCGCCGCGAAGTTCGAGGATCCAGCGCCGTGAGCACCGAGCATCCGGCGCGCTGGTGGCATGCCACCGGTGATGGTCGCATCCAGTGCGATCTGTGCCCGCGCGACTGCAAGCTCAACGAGGGTCAGCGCGGCATGTGCTTCGTGCGCCAGCGCGTCGGTGATCGCATGGTGCTCACCACCTACGGACGCAGCTCGGGCTTCTGCATCGATCCGATCGAGAAGAAGCCGCTCAACCACTTCTATCCGGGCTCGTCGGTCCTGTCGTTCGGAACGGCCGGATGCAACCTTGCATGCAAGTTCTGCCAGAACTGGGACATCTCCAAGTCGCGCGAAATGGACCGGCTCGTCGACCAGGCCTCGCCCGAGGCGATCGCGCGCGCGGCCAAGGACGCAAATGCGACGTCGGTCGCTTTCACCTACAACGACCCGACGATCTTCGCGGAGTACGCGATGGACACCGCGGATGCGTGCCACGCCCTCGGGATCCGCACCGTCGCGGTCACCGCCGGTTACATCTATCCCGAACCGCGCCGCGATTTCTACGCCAAGATCGACGCCGCGAACGTCGATCTCAAGGCGTTCACCGACGAGTTCTATCGCAAGGTCACCGCGTCCTCGATCGAGCCCGTCAAGGACACCCTGCGCTACCTCGTGCGCGAGACCAACGTCTGGACCGAGATCACGACACTCCTCATCCCAGGCCTCAATGACGGCGACGCCGAGCTGACTGCGCTTGCCGAGTTTGTCGCCGGCGATCTCGGACTCGACGTCCCCGTTCACTTCTCGGCCTTCCACCCCGATTACAAGATGACCGACATCCCGGCGACGCCGGTCGCGACCTTGCGCCACGCCCGCGCGATCGCGATGCGTGCCGGCCTGCGCTACGTGTACACCGGCAACGTTCACGATCGCGAAGGCGACACGACGATCTGCCCGACCTGCGCGGCTCCGGTGATCGAACGCGACTGGTACGAGATCTTGTCCGCGAAGCTCGGTCCTGGCGGAACCTGCGCCGGCTGCGCGACGCCAATCGCGGGCCGGTTCGGCGAGCAGATCGGCACCTTCGGTCGCAAGCGGATGCGCGTCGTGATGAATCGCAGCTAACGATGCACACCCGACCTGTTCACGACATCGTCATAGCGGTGCTCGCGGCCCTCGTCGCCGCATGCACCGACCCTGCAAGCGACGCCGATCCGACGAGCGATCAGATCGCCGGATATCGCGCGCAAACCAACCAGCTCGAGACCGTCACCAGGCAATACGACAACGCGATCATGAAAGCGGTACCTACCACCTGCATTGCCGTCCACCGCACCTACAATCTCGCCATCCGTCCGATCGTCGCGCGCATCGATCTTGTCGACGAACCTCTCGACGATAAAATCACCGCACGCGGCGGCGCGGCGTTCGCAGATCTAGACTGCGCGACCCAGGCGATCGTGAAGGAGCTCGATTACCACGGCGCCGTCGCCTGCCAGGAGCTCACGATCGAGGACAACCGCGCCGAGGCCGCACGCCACTTGCTCGCACTCGGTGCACTCGTCGAGCACGCGCTCGCTCGCGTCAACGAGATCGAGACGGGCCTCGCAACGAAAGCGGAAACCTGGACCTGGACCGCGTCCTCCGCCTGTCCGTGACCGGACCGTGGGTTCGACGGCCGCTCGGCCCGAACCGACAACGGCCCACGTGCAGTCCTTGGCTTCCTGGCGTTAGATCTGGGGCACCGTGCTGAACTGCTCTATTTCAGCGAATGGGGGCCTATTGATTCAGCGAACCCCGAAACGGCCGCAGGCCGCCCACGTTCATCACGTAGCGGCCTGAGGAGTGCTCCCACGGAGGGGGAGCGCCAAGCAAATCTGCAGAGCCAGCGCGGGCCGGCCCGGCGGAACTAGTCAGCGTCGGAGGCGTCGGCGTCGGCGCCGGTAGCGGGAGCGCCACCGTTCTTGATCGTCTGGACCTCGTTACGGACGGTCTGCGCGAAGGTCTTCAGCTCCTGCATGGCCAGGCGAACGCGGGTGCCCGCTGCCTTGTTGCCGTCCGCGTAGAACTTCTGGAAGTCGGCCGCCATGCCGGCGATCAGCGCCTGGAGCTCCGTGTAACGGGCCACCGAGGCGGCGGTGCTCGGGGTTTCGCTGGTGTTGATATTTTCGTTGGTCTGCATCAGGGGGGCTACCTTGCCCCACTCGTCTGACAACGGCAACTACGGGATGTCGGTCGGCTGCGCGGCGATGCCCCAGAGCAGGGCTGAATCTTCCTCTAGGCTGAAATCATTGACATCGAAGTCGGCCCCGAACGCATTGACGCGCGCAGTCATCGTGCCAGAAAGGGGTAGTGCGACCGTGTTTGGGACCTCGAGCTCCTTCGTTTTTGCGTCAAAAACGGTGATCTCGAGCATGTCCGCCCCCATCGAATCCTTCCACACAGCCGAGTGCGCCTTGGCTCCCGCGACCGGCGAAAACGACACCATGGTGCGGGTCGCGACCACGTTGACCGGCGGAACGAGCCACATGCCCGCTGCCAGCGCAGGGTCGGTGAGGCCCTGCCGCAACAGAATCGACTGCGCCGCCTTATCACCAGACGTGGTCTGCGCGATCGCGGTCAGTCGATAGGTCGCATCGGCCCCGTAAACGCTCCGTTTAGGCACCAGGTAGCTCGTCGCCTTCGCAAAGAAGGCAAGTGGCAGCTGGACGACCTCGTGAGCACTCGTCTCGATGCCCGGATAAGAGGTGACCTCGGGTAGGCCCGGCGGCGGCGTTCCCTCATCGATCGTCACGGTCTCGAGGTTGCCGGCCTCGACCTGATCCAGCACCAGCCCCGATTGGCTCACGCCACCACTCACGGTGATGTTCTGCTTGAACGCATAGCCGATGACCGTGTTGGTGTCGTCCATCGGATCCAGGGTGCCCTTGGCATCGCGATCGACGATCACCGCGGTCAGCGTCACGCTCCCGGTGCGGCTCACCACCGACCAGGCGCAGTCGGTCATGGCGAAGCAGATGTTGGCGTTATTCGGCGTCGGGATGCTGTTTGCGTTGTTTCCGAGGTCGTCGGTCTGCGAATACAGGACGAAAGCGGCCTTGATGTGGCCCGGCAGGACGCTGATGTTGGCCCAGTTGCCGATCGTGCCCGCGAGGGTCGCTTGCTCGGGCGTGCTCGTGAGCGGCTCGATCGGCATCGTGACGTTCGCGCCGTTGACCTTGACCCACACACCACTGCGGTAGCCCTCGGCCTTCGTTGCGATCGTCTGTGCACCGCTGACGTCGGGGAACACGACGAGGCCTTTGGCATCGGTCGTCTTCGCCTTGTCACCGATCGAGACCTTTGCACCAGCGACGGGCGCATCGGTGTAGCTATCGATGACGTAGACGTTGACCTCGCCATCGATGTCACCGTCCCCGACACCACCGCCGACGATCAGGCGTGGCGAGACATCGTTGCTACAGCCCACGACAGCGACGAGAACTGCGATCGATCCCCTCATGCCGCGATCATAGGGCAAGGGGCCGGCGGGATTCCAAGATTACGCTACTGCGGCGAGGTGATCGTGAGCACGAACGAATCGCAACCACCCGGGCCTTTGTCGCCACCGATCCGTCGCGGCAGCGGACAGCCACCATCGTGCTCGTCGGTGCGCAGCACCTGAGCGCCGATGCGGTGCAGCTCTTCGATGACCTCGGCGTCGGGCAGCACGACCTTGCCGTACTTCTTGGGGCCTGCCGATACGAGCGCGATCTTCGGCTTCACCTTGTCGAGGAACGCGTGGCGACTCGACGTCTTGGAGCCGTGATGTCCGACCTGCAGGATGTCGGCGCGAATCTCCGCGGGATGCTGCTCGATCAAGAACTCCTCGATGTCCCCGGGATCCGCATCGGGATTCTCGCGGGCACCCGACTCGGAATCACCGACGAGGAGCAGGCGCGTCGCACCGAGCTCGACTGCGAGCACGATGCTGTTCTGGTTCGGATCGGGGAGCTGCTTCGCTTCGGCGTGGAGGATCGTGAACTTCGCGCCCTCGCCGAGGCGGACCTCGTCGCCTTCGGAGAAGCGGTCCCAGCTGCCGATCTTGATCTCGGTGCCTTTGACCCCGACGGTGTGATCGCCCGGCACATCGGCGGCGGTGTGGTAGTGCACGGTCGCCGACTTCGCGACCGCTTCGAGGAAGTCGCGATAGAACACGGCGTCGTTGACGCGTCCCGAGTCCCACACGTTGGTGACATCGAAGCAGTGCACGACGAGGTCGAGCGCGGAGCCGTGATCGAGATGCGGATGACTGAGCACGACGTGGTCGAGCTTCTTCTTCACGCCCGGTGCGGATTCGCCCTCGGGGACACACAGGTCGTCGCCGGATGGACCGAGTGCCGCGGCAAGGTAGCTCACGACACGCAGCGGCTTCTCGGCGGGGTCGTTGGTGCCACCGTCGTAGAGCATGTTCCAGTCGTGGCCCTGCACGAAGATCGCGAGACCGGTGCCGACATCGATCATGTGCACGCGGTAGCTGCCCTCGGGCGGCGGCGTCGAAGACACGTCGTCGGCCGACTTCACCCTATCCCACGTGACCTTCGGTTCGCCGGGCTCTGCCTGGATCTGCTTGGGAGGCGGACCGTGGGGCCGCTTGACGAGCGTCGCCCCCTTCGCCGGACAACCGGCGAGCACCGCAACCGCCGCCACCAGCAGCGCGCGCACTATGCCTTCTTGCGCGGCTCGTCGGGAATCATCGAGCGGGCGACGCCGGCGGGCCACACCATCTCGGGCGGCGGAAATGCGGGACGCGCGAGCAGGTAACCCTGTGCGTAGCGCGCACCGGCGGCAATGACCGCCTCGAGCTCGACTTCGGTCTCGATCCCCTCGGCGACAACCTTGCTGTCGAGCTCGGTGCACAGGCGCACGATCGCGGCAACCAGCTTGAACAGCCGCGAGTCCTTCGTGAGGCCGGCGACTAGACCGCGGTCGAGCTTGACGACGCGCGGGTTGAGATCGGCGATGTACTTGAGGTTCGAGTAACCGGCACCGAGATCGTCGACGACGAGGTGAACACCACGTCCGCGGACCTCGTTCAGCATGTCCTTGCACAGACGGAAGTGCGACAGCGGAACGGCCTCGGTGATCTCGAGGTAGACGTCTTCCGTGTGCTGGAAGATCGGGTCGTCGGGCTGCACGACCCACTTCTCGTTGAGCTCGGCCGGATGGATGTTGAGAAACAGCGGATGTGTCGTACAGCCCTCGAGCGCGATCGAGCGCAGGAGCCGCCCCAGCTCGCCGGTCGCGCTCTCGGCGACCGCCGCGGCGAACAGCTGCATCGGGCCGTCGAAGTCGGGCGACTTGGTGCGGGCGAGCGCCTCGTAGGCGAAGGTCTTCTGTGTCTTGAGATCGACGATCGGCTGAAACGCGCAGAACACGTTGCGTGTCTCGATCACGCGACGGATCGCGTCCCCATGGGGAGACTTGGTCGGCCTTCTCACGCGACCTTCATTCTACACGCCGGGGTCAGAACTGGCTGGACACCGCGAGGGCAAACACCGGTCCGCTGAGGTTCAGGCTGCCAAGGCTGGCGGCATGCATGGCGAGCTGCAAGGTCCCGTCACTACCCGATTCTGGGGTAGCGGCCAGCGAGATCGGCGACGCGGCGATGTAGCCAAGCTCGCAACGAACCCCGAGGTTGAACCGCGATCGTGCTCGCATCAGCAACACTTCGAAGCCAAGGGCCCCCTGCGCGGTGGCCCCCCACCCACTGTCGGCCGCTGTGTGTCCTGCTTCATCGCGCAACGCGACCGCAGCGCGTGCCGTTCCAAGATCGATTCGCGCCGTTGCCCGCAACCACCGCGCGAGCGGATAGCGAGCACGGCCACCTACACTGAACGTGAGCGTGTCGATCTGGGTCGTCAGCGTCTGGAACATCGTGCCATCGGCAGCGCCCCACCCAAACGTACCCGTGGCCCACAGCGCGACACCGGGCACGAGCGGCAGGTCCAACGCGCGCGCGTAGCCCAGATTGCCGCCATCGAGGCTGTTCTCGGTCAGCGCATTAGCGGAGTCGGTGCGCAGCGCGCGGGTCTCCGGGCCGACGGAGATCTCGTTCATGCCCTCGGCGTACGCGGTGGTGGTGAGCAGAGCGAGTGCGATCAATGCGCGCATGATTCAGGGCCCCTGGTCGAGGAGGTTGGTGGTGAGAAAGCCGGTGAGCACGAGCGCATCGCCGCGGCGTGCCTCAGGCGACGGGATGATCGTGGCGTGCCCGAGCGGATCGCCGTGATCGACGAAGATCTTGCCGTTCTGCGTCGACAGCACGCGCGACGGTGGATCGTCGAGGCGGAAGTCGGTCGGATGCAGATTGTCGAGCGCGACAAAGCCGACCCGCGACACGCTGCCCGTCGCTCCGATCAAGTACGTACCGTTCGGCGAGAAATCGTACGAGTCGAGCTTGCCGACGCCGAGCAGCGGCGACGTCGACTCCGTGTCCATGTCGAGCAAGCCGAGCACCGTGCGCGCGTCATCGTGGACGAGCATCGCAAGGTCACGGCCCGGCACCGGGACCACGTCGCGGACCGACTTGTCGAGTGCGATCGTACGCAGGTTGATCTGCGTCAGCGGGTCCTCGATGTGCTCGAGGTCGAGCACGTGCACGCGCGTCATCTTCGCGCCGATCGATGCGAACAGCGCCTTCGTAGGCGGCTGGTCCGTGCCCGTCGGGAACAGCAGGATGCGGTCGATCGGATCGCTGATCGGGACCGAGCGGAACTGCGCCGTATCCGCATCGATCACGACAACCTCGTGCGTGTTCGGCGTCGACGCGAGAATGTAGCGGCGGTGGTTCGGGTCGTCGTAGACCGCGATGTCGGTGGGTCCGCCGCCGGCGCCGAGCTCGGCGAGCAACGGCTTGAAGTCCGCGGACTCGTCGGTCGCCTGCGCCGTGCCCTGGATGATGACTTGCAGCACGTCCCGCGCGTTGTCGCTGCGCACGTAGGCACTCGACGTGTTCGGGGCGAACACGATCTCCTTCGGCAGCACGGCCTGGCCACCGAGGTCGAGGCGGATCGAGACTTCGCGTCGAGTCGGGTTCGTCGCGTCGAGCATCGTCAGGTTGTTGGGTGACAGCACGAATGCGAACGTCCGCGGTGTGCCGTCGGCGGCACCCGGCACGACCATCGGCGGCGACAGCACGACGCCCTCGGGAACCGAACCGAACGAGCGGATTGTCTCGAGCGTCGGGTTGGCGGTGCTCGGCGGCTCCGTCAGATGAATCACCGCGAGCTCGTTTGGATTGCGGAAGAAGCCCTCGTCGT
>JAYVWH010000175.1:0-2504 GCA_043786265.1 Kofleriaceae bacterium
TGCTCGACGAGAACTACACGCCGCGCGGCCCGGGTAAGGTCGCAGTGATCGACACGAACACCGACACCGTGACGACCGTCGTGACGCTGCCGACGCCGAACCCGTACAACTTCATCGAGCCGTCGCCCGCGACGTCGGTGTTCGGCGGCGATCTGCTGGTCCCTCTGCTGCCGAGCTTCACCGACTACAGCACGGGCTGCATCGCGCGCCTGTCGACCGGTCCGACTCCGACCGCGACGTGCGCGGCCGGCCTCCACAACTCGGACATCGCGGGCAACGTGATCCACATGGATGTCGCCGCGGACGGGGGCACGCTGTGGATGGCCGTCGGCACCCTCGATTCGATGTTCATGAATCCGACCGGAAAGCTGAAGGGCTTTGATCTGACGACGGGCTCGCTGACCGCCGCGGTGTCCCCGCCGTCGCAGTTGGTTCAGGACGTCGCAGCATGCAGCGACGGCTCCGTCGTCGTGTCCGATGGAACATTCTCTGCCTCCGGCCTTCGCGTCTACAAGGATGCGGTCGAGGTCACGAGCGCGCCGCTGCCGATCGGGCTCGCGCCGACATTCGGCAATGCACTCGTCTGTTACAACGCAGCGCAGCCGTAGCGACACTGTGCGCTCGGACTGAGAACGCGCGGTGATGGGGGCATGTGGGCGACACTGGGCTCGTGTGCTGCCGGGCGTGTGTGCTTTGGCGTGGTTGCGCCGTGAGTTGCGACCGTCAGAGTCTCACCTAGAAAGTGCCTCAGGAATTGCAGGTCCGGTCAGAGACCGGGTTATCGTCTCGTCAGCAGGTGTGTGGGGACACACCTCAAAGGGAGGCCTCGTGGGGCAGTTTCGTTCGATCATTTTTGGGGTGCTTGTCGTCGCGCGTGTAGCTGCGGCCCAGCCGGGTCCGCAGCCAAGCGCCGATCTCGCGCGCCAAGGCACCGAGCTCTACAACGCCGGCAACTTTGCCGACGCGGCCTCGACGTTCCAGCGCGCGGTCGAGCTGGAGCCGAACAACGTCGAGTACAAGTTCAAGCTCGCGCAGGCGCTCGACAAGGGCGGGCGGTGTGAGCAGGCGCTGCCGATCTACAAGGCGCTTGGTGCAAACCCGCCCGCCGATCACAAGGCGGACATCGACGCGGGCATCGCGCACTGCTCGCCGCAGCCCGCGGCTCCTGTCGCCGCCGCCGAGTCGGAATCGTCCGCACCGGGGGGCAGCACCAAGATCGACACCACCAGCGCCACGATGCTCATGGGCGGTGGCGTTGCGCTCGGCGCTGGCATCATCTTGCTGTGGTCCGGGTACACGCACTCCGGCGACGCGGACGCGGCCGCCACGGTCAGTGACCACAACCGAATCTCGGGACGCGCCACCGGCGAGTACGTCATTGGCAGCATCGGTATCGCCGCCGGCCTCGCGCTCGGCGTGTACGCGATGCATCGGATTCGTAGTTCGAAAGACGAAACTGCTGTCGCGATCGTGCCCGGGCACGGTGGTGGCACGCTGGTGCTGGAGCGTTCGTGGTGATTAATCAACGAGGAGATGCCATGCGAGTAGCTTTGCTTTGCTGTGTGCTGGGAGTCGCTGCCGCCTGTGGCGACGATGGTGTCAACATCAACACGAGCGAGTCCAACTTCTGCGAGCAGATAGCGAACGTCATCTGCCACAACATGTACCAGTGTTGTACCGAAGCCGAGATCGAGGGCGAGCTGAACGTCAGCGATCCTCGGACGGAGAATCAGTGCCGCGATGACCTGACGCGGCGCTGCGACCGCAGATCACAGACGTTGAATGACTCGCTCAAAGCCGGCCGCGTCA
The DNA here is from genome assembly GCA_043786265.1 of Kofleriaceae bacterium. Lineage (GTDB taxonomy): Bacteria > Myxococcota_A > Polyangia > Haliangiales > Haliangiaceae > JABFXX01. The sequence goes on from JAYVWH010000175.1 coordinate 1,810, forward strand.
AGCTCGACGCCGCTCGCCTCAACGATTGCTTGAACGCCGTGGTCGCACCCGGCGACACGTGCGGCACGGTCGAGACCGAGCTGCCGTGGAAGGAAGCCTGCACAACGACCCCGTGGGTAGGATTAGTGCAACCGATGGGCTCGTGCTACTTCGACTTCGACTGCGCCGGTTACCCCGACGCGGACTGCGGCGCCGACCAGAAGTGCAAGCTGAAGCCTACCGCAGGCTTCCCGTGCGGCAGTGGCTGCGCCAGTGAGTACTACTGCGTGACCGCTACCCAGACGTGCGCGGCAAAGGCCGATCTCGGCGCGATGTGCACCAGCGACATGCAGTGCAACACCAAGAAGAAATTGTTCTGCGACATCCCGGTCAACATGACGATGGGTACGTGCGCTGCAACGGGTCCCGCAGGAACGACGTGCCACAAGAGCTCGGCGTGCCAGTCATCGGAGTGCGTGCCGGGCATGTGCCAGGGCTCGACCTACGCCTGTTACGACGACCTCGGCTGCGACGCACGCTGCGCCAATAGCAACGCGATCTGCGACTCGGCATCGGACTGCGGCGCCGGTGGTTGCACCGTCACCGGCATCTCGTGCAGCGAGTTCAACCCGTGTGACACGACCTCGTTCCCGAACAACATGTGCGTGTACCCGGTGTCATGCGTGCCGGGGGACTGCGTTGGCGATCCCGTCTGC
>JAYVWH010000176.1:0-4927 GCA_043786265.1 Kofleriaceae bacterium
GCCGCGACGCCGATCACGATCACCCACCAGACTGGCGAGAAGGGTCTCGCGGCGACGGCGAAGCGCTACGCCGATGCCGGCGTGACCGCGGACTGCCGGGCGTTCATCAAGGACATGGCATCGACGTACCTCGCCGCGGATCTGGTGATCGGACGCGCCGGCGCGACCACTGTCGCGGAGCTCGCGATCGCTGGCAAGCCGGCGGTGTTCATCCCGTACCCCCACGCCGCCGACAACCATCAGGAGATCAACGCCCGCGAGATGGCCGCGCGCGGCGCCGCGCTGATGTTCCGGCAGTCCGAGCTCACCGCCGAGACGCTGCTCGCCGCGATCCGACCGCTCGTGACCGACGCCACGCTGCGCACGGCGATGGCCGAGAAGATGAAGGCACTCGCGAGGCCTGCCGCCGCCGCCGCCGTGATCGACTGGGCCGCCAGCCAACAACGCTGAGCGAGGCGTTTCGCCCCAGCGGCGGTGATCCACGAGCCTGTGGAGTGCTCCGGCCGTTCGGCGAGAACCGCCGACCCGCTCGGACGTATGATCTATCCATGCGGCTCGCTGTCCTCGGACCAGGTCGCGGGATCCGGTGGCGTGATCATCGCGACCGGCGCGCAACTCCCCGACTGGCGGTTTCGGGCGGTGGATGACGCAGGGCGCGTCTCGGGGCTCTCGAAACCCATCGTCATTTCAGCTGCATCCAAGGGGAAGTGATCTCTGGTAGAAAGCGTTGTTCCAGCAGGTCCCATGTTCCGCAAGCAAGACACCAAGATTCACTTCGTCGGCATCGGCGGCATGGGCATGTGCGGCATCGCCGAGGTGCTCGTCAACATGGGCTACAAGGTCTCGGGCTCGGACATGAACGACACCGAGATCACGCGGCACCTCACCGAGATCGGCTGCCACGTGAAGCAGGGCCACCGCGCCGACCACCTCGGCGAGTCCGACGTCGTCGTCGTGTCGAGCGCGATCAAGGGCTACAACCCCGAGGTCGAGGCGGCTCGCGCGCGCCAGATTCCGATCATCCCGCGCGCCGAGATGCTCAACGAGCTCATGCGCATGAAGTACGGCATCGCGGTTGCCGGTGCGCACGGCAAGACGACGTCGACGACGATGATGCACACCGTGCTGATGGCGGCCGGCTACGACCCTACCGCGGTGATCGGCGGACGCGTCAACTCGCTCGGCCTCGCGAACGCACGCTGGGGCAAGAGCGACTACCTCGTCGCCGAAGCCGACGAGAGCGATGGCTCATTCCTCACGCTGACGCCAACGGTCGCGATCGTCACCAACGTCGACGCGGAGCATCTCGATCACTACGGAACGTTCGAGAACGTGAAGAAGGCGTTCACCGACTTCTGCAACCGCGTCCCGTTCTTCGGCCTGTCGGCGCTGTGCATGGACAACGAGGGCGTGCAGGACATCCTGCCGAACATGACCAAGCGGTTCACCACGTTTGGAATCTCGTCGCAGGCGACGTATCGCGCGCGCAACATCCGTCCCGATGGTTTGACCACGCGCTTCGTCGCATGGCGCAAGGCCGACGAGCTTGGCGAGGTCGTGCTGCCGATGCCGGGCCATCACAACGTGCTCAACGCACTCGGTGTGCTCGCGGTTGCGGACTTTCTCGCGATCCCGTTCGAGACGTACGTGAAGGCGATCGGATCGTTCGAGGGTGTCGCACGCCGGTTCACCGTCCGTGGCGAGGTCGGTGGCGTCACCGTCGTCGACGATTTCGGTCATCATCCCGCCGAGGTCCGCGCGACGCTGCACGGTGCGAAGTCCTCGTTCGGAGGGCGCCGCGTGATCGCCGCATTCCAACCGCACCGCTTCACGCGCACACGCGATCAGTGGGCCGAGTTCCCGAAGGCGTTCCACGATGCCGACAAGGTCGTCATCTGCGACATCTTCGCCGCGGGTGAGAAGCCGATCGACGGCATCTCGAGCGAGGGCCTCGTGCGGCTCGCGCGCGAAGCAGGCCACAAGGACATCACGTACATCCCGCGCCGCGAGGACCTCGCGAAGTGGCTCGACGATCAAGCCAAAGTCGGCGACCTCGTGATCACGCTTGGCGCCGGCAACATCCAGCTGGTGTGCAACGAAGTGATCGAGCTGCTCGAGAAGCGACTCGGTCCTGCTACGCGGAAGAACCTGGTCCGGGTCCAGGAATCGTCCGCCACCGTCGCACGTTAGCCTCGCGCGATGCCGATCACGATCGAGCGCGACGTCCCGCTCGCCCCGCGCACGACGCTGGGCATCGGCGGTCCCGCACGTCGGTTCGTCCGCGCGACGAGCACCGTCGAGCTTCGTCACGCACTCGCCGACGCCGAGCGGGCAGGCGAGGCCGTGCTCGTGCTCGGTGGCGGCAGCAACCTCGTCATCGGCGACGCCGGCTGGCCCGGGCTCGTGATCGCCATCGAGATTTGCGGCATGGAGATCGACGGCGATTACGTCGCCGTCGGCGCCGGTGTCGTGTGGGACGACTTCGTCGCGCAGATGGTCGACGCCGGCCGCGTCGGCATCGAGTGCCTGTCCGGGATCCCGGGGCTCGTCGGCGCAACGCCGATGCAGAACGTCGGTGCGTACGGCCAGGAAGTCGCCGACACGATCGTGCGCGTTCATGCACTAGACCGAACGACCGGACAGCTCGTCGATTTCAACCGCGAGCAGTGCAAGTTTGCGTACCGCACGAGCGTGTTCAAGGGCAGCGATCGCTACATCCTCGTCGAGGTCGAATTCGAGCTGCCGCCCGGCGAGCTCAGCAAGCCGCTCACGTATGCCGAGCTCGTGAAGAGCCTCGGTGCCGAGCGTGCGCCACCACGCGACGTGCGTGACCGCGTGATCGCACTGCGCCGCACGAAGGGCATGGTCGTGGACACTGCGGATCCAGACTCGCGCAGCGCCGGCTCGTTCTTCATGAATCCGATCGTCGACGCAGCAACCGTAGAGACGCTGCGCGGACACTTCCCGGCCGGAACCGCGATCCCGACGTTTCCCGCTACCGACGGCAAGATCAAGCTCAGCGCGGGCTGGCTGATCGAGCGCGCCGGATTCACGAAGGGCCTCGCGCGCGGACGGGTTGGCATCTCGAGCAAGCACGCACTCGCGCTCGTCAACCGCGGCGGCGCGACCGCTGCCGAGCTGCTCGCACTCGCGCACGAGATCCAGGATGGCGTGCACGCCAAGCTCGGGATCGACCTCCAACTGGAACCGGTGATCGTATGACCCACGTATTCGCAGGCAAGCGCGTCGCCGTCGTCATGGGAGGCCTGTCCGCCGAGCGCGAGGTCTCGCTCAACACCGGCGCGGCCGTGTTGAAGGCGCTGCGCGAGAAGAGTTGGGACGCGGTCGGCATCGACTGGAAAGCTGGCGGCCCCGAGTTGTCCGTGCTGCTCGCAGATTCTGGTGCACAGGTCGTCTGGAACGGGCTGCACGGCACGTGGGGCGAGGACGGTGCGGTGCAGGGTCTGTGCTACTGCCTGCGGATTCCGTGCACCGGCTCCGGCATCCTCGCGAGCGCACTCGCGATGGACAAGGTGATGTCCAAGCGAATCTTCGAGAGCAACAACGTACCGACACCAAAGTGGCGCGTGCTCGGGCCGACCGACGGCCCCGACGCGCTCACCGATTTTCCGCTACCGCTCGTGATCAAGCCCGCCAACGAAGGCAGCTCGGTCGGCGTCAGCATCGTCGAGGATCGTGCGCAGGTCGCGGACGCGATCGCACTCGCGCGCCGTCACCACGGACCGGTGATCGTCGAGGAGTACATCGCCGGAACAGAAGTCTTCGTCGGCATCCTCGATGGGCGCGCACTCGGCTCGGTCGAGGTGCGTCCCGCGACGAAGTTTTACGACTACGAGGCGAAGTACAAGCGGACCGATACGAAGTACCTGATCCCGCCCGAGCTGACCGCCGAGGTCCTCTCGCGGGCGGAGCACTACGCGCTCGCTGCATACAACGCGCTCGGCTGTAGCGGCCATGCGCGTCCGGATCTGCGCATCAACGCAGCGGGCGAAGCGTTCGTGCTCGAGGTCAACACGCTCCCCGGCATGACGGCGACGAGCCTGTTGCCGAAGATCGCGAAGTCCGTCGGCATGGACTACGCGACGCTGTGCGAACAGATCCTCGCCAGCGCCAGATGAGGGCTAAATAAAAAGGGCCGCCTCGCGGCGACCCTGTTCGTCAGACGTGAGCTAGCAGATCACTTGCAGGTCTGCTCGTAGACCTTCGTCCACGTCTTGCCCTTGTCCATCGACATCTCGCCCCACCACTTCATCGCCTTGGGGTCGGTCATGTCGCCATGGTCCTTGAACATCGCGGCGCCCATCCCGCCGGTCATGTCACCGGTGAACTCGTACTTGCCGTCCTTCATGTCGGCCATGCCGCTGATCGTGCCGCCGCCGTTGTCGACGCCCATGACGCGCCACTTGCCGGCCTTCGCGTCCCACGTGGAGAGCGACTCCATCTTCATCTTGAACGCCGTCTTGCCCTTGCCGACCGTCATCGCGATGTTCTGGCGAATGAACCAGCCGTCGAGATCCGCCTTGTGCGAGACGGTGCCCTTCATCTCGGCCATCTGCATGTCCGGGCCCATGCCCTGACCCGTGCAGTTGACGGTCGCCTTGCCCATCGCCTTGATCGCCGCAGCGATCTCCACGGGCGGCTTCGGCATTGCCATCGGGGTGGCGGGAGCAACGGCCGCGCCTGCGCCAGCCTTGGCATCGACCTTCGCGCCGGGAGCGCCAGCCTTCGCGTCGACCTTGACGGCCGCACCTGCTGGGGCGGAGCCCGTACCGGCCTTCGCCTGGGCGAACGCGAGGCCACTCATGGAAACCAGGGAAATCATCGTGATCGAAATCGTTTTCATTTTCTCTCCTCCTAAAACGCGCGGACTATACTGAAACTCAGCGTGAGTGCGCGGGTCCCATAG
>JAYVWH010000177.1:0-2911 GCA_043786265.1 Kofleriaceae bacterium
CTGCTGTCGCAACACTTCGCTGCACAGCCCGGCAGCGAAGCGCTTGGTAAGCTGGCGCGGCGCCGCGAGCTAGCGCCACTCGCAGACATGTTTCGTGCCGCGCTGTCACGGGATGCACGCAAGCGTCCGTCGATGACGCGCCTGCGCGCCGGATTCGCGTCGATCGAACGCGACCTCCGGAAGTTGCAGTGGCCCTTACGCGCCTGAGGACGGAGCTCAGACGCGCGAACGCGAAGCGAGGTCCCGGAATGGCCCTGCTTCGAATCGCCGATGGGCGATTCGCCCCAGATTCCGAGATTTTACCTCCCCGGAATGTCTTGTCGCCCTGCCCGGTTGACAGGCCGCTCGCCCAACCGCACTTTCCCCCCGGACCCCATGTCAGACCGACTCACTGACGACGTCACCAAGCTCCAAGGCAGCTTCACATCCCTCAAGGCCGAGGTCGGCAAGGTCCTGGTCGGCCAGGACGAGATGCTGCATCGCCTGCTGCTCGGCCTTCTGGCCGGTGGCCACGTGCTGCTCGAAGGCGTCCCCGGCCTTGCCAAGACGCTCGCGGATGCGCTCGAAGGCGTCTTCTCGCGCATCCAGTTCACGCCCGACATGCTGCCCGGCGACGTGGTCGGCACGCAGATCTACAACCCTCGCGAGGGCACGTACAACGTGAAGAAGGGGCCAGTGTTCGGCAACTTCATCCTCGCCGACGAGATCAACCGCGCCCCCGCAAAGGTCCAGTCCGCGCTGCTCGAGGCGATGCAGGAGCGTCAGGTCACGCTCGGCGATCAGACGTTCAAGCTCGCGGATCCGTTCCTGGTCCTCGCGACGCAGAACCCGATCGAACAAGAGGGCACCTATCCGCTGCCCGAAGCGCAGCTCGACCGATTCATGCTCAAGGTCAAGGTTGGCTATCCGACCAAGGATGAAGAGGTCAAGATCATCGACCGCATGGCGGGCACCGGTGCCGAGCCGACCGCGAACAAGGTGATGAACTGCGACGAGATCCTCGCCGCGCGCGATGTCGTGCGCCAGATCTTCGTCGACGACAAGGTCAAGCGCTACGCGGTCGACCTCGTGGCCGCGACGCGCGATCCGAAGGCGTGCGGCATCCCCGCGCTCGCGCCACTGATCGACAACGGCGCGTCGCCGCGCGCGTCAATTGCGCTGATCAAGGTCGGCAAGGCACAGGCGCTGCTGTCGGGTCGCAGCTATGTCTCCCCGCACGACGTGAAGACGATCGCGCACGACGTGCTGCGCCACCGCGTGCTCGCCTCGTACGAGGCCGAGGCACAGGGCAAGACCACCGATCACCTCATCGCGCAGATCCTCGAGAACGTCCCCGTCCCGTAGCCGCCATGCTGCCCGCGGAGATTGCGCAAGCCGTCAAGCGCATCCAGTTCGTCACCGGTCGCCACGTCTCGGACGTGATGGCCGGCGCCTACCTATCCGTGTTCAAAGGCCGCGGCATGGAATTCGACGAGGTGCGTCCGTACGTGCCCGGCGATGACATCCGCGCGATCGACTGGAACGTCACGGCGCGCACCGGCGAGCCGCACATCAAGCGGTTCGTCGAGGAGCGCGAGCTGACTGTCATGCTGCTCGTCGACGTCAGCGCCTCGCAGGATTTCGGCTCCGGTCGCCGTAGCAAGCTCGAGGCAGCGGTCGAGCTGAGCGCACTACTCGCGATGTCGGCCGTCGAGAACGGAGACAAGGTGGGCCTGCTGCTGTTTCACGGCGGCGCGGACCTCTACATACCGCCGCGCAAGGGCGGCAAGCACGCGCTGCGCATCGTGCGCGAGGTGCTCTCGCGTGGCGAGGGGCTCGCAGCTGGACCGACGACACGCCAGATGTTGCCGCAGTTCGTGCGCAAGTGGTTCCGCAAGCTGGTCGAGAAGACGAAGGACGAGCCCCGTCGCGCGACGAGCATCTCCGCGGCCCTCGAGTTCTGTCGCCAGGTGCTGCCGCGCCGCGCCGTGCTGTTCTTGATCTCGGACTTCCTCGACGACGGCTACATCCAGGTGCTGCGCCACGCCAACCGCAAGCACGATGTCGTGGCATCGCTGATCACCGACCCACGCGAAGCGGAAATGCCACCGGCCGGGCTCGTCACACTCGAGGACGCCGAGACCGGCGGTACGCGGCTCGTCGATACGCGCAGCAAGACGTTCCGCGATGACCTCGCAAAGCGCGCGAGCACGCGCCAGGTCGAGCTCAAGGATCAGCTGCGCGCGACCGGCATGGACCTGGTCGTGTTCGACGCCTCGGGCTCGATGGTCGACCCGCTGCTCAAATTCTTCCGCGAACGTAAACGGAGGCTCAAGCGATGAAGCGCTTGCTCGTGCTCTTTGTCTTCGCTGCCTGCGGCAACTCGAGCCGTCTCGATTCGCAGAGCGATCCGGCGCGTCTGCAAGCGCCGAAGGACTCGGTGACCAAGACCACCGACAACGGGCCGGCCAAGGCGACCGTTACCGTGTGGCCGAGCAAGCCGACGCTCGGCGAGCCGATCTATCTGCGGCTCGAGACGAACGCACCGGCGGGCGTCGACATCGATGCACCGTTTCAGGAGGCAGGCGATCAACGCCTCGGCCGCTTCAAGGTCGTCGGGTTCATCCGCGACTCGCGGCGCAACGCCGATGGCTCGCAGCACCAGGAGCAGACGTACACGCTCGAAGCGCCGAGCAGCGGTAAGCACCGCGTCCCGCCGCTGCGCCTCGAGATGGTCGACTCGCGACCCGATGCCAGCAAGCAGGCGAGCGGCAAGCAGGAGATCCTCACCGAGGAGGTCCCGCTGGACATCGCCCCGGTCGCCGCTGCGATGATCGGCAAGGACCTGAAGGCCGCGGCTGGCAAGCTCGATCCCGACGTCGGCGGTACGCCGTGGACCACGATCCTGCTCGTGGTCAGTGCCGCAGCGGTG
>JAYVWH010000178.1:0-3364 GCA_043786265.1 Kofleriaceae bacterium
CGGAGAAACCCAACGCGCTGTGCTCGTCTTCGACCACGAGCACACCGAACATCTTGCCGTCGCGCGCGAGGCCGAGCCGGTCGGCGAGCCCCCCATCGAGCTCCGCGCGCAGCTGCGCCGCGGCGGCTGCGGCGAGCGGATGCGGGGTGCCCGCGACGAACGGGCTCGGCATGCGCGCTGGCAGCTCGGCAGCATCCGGATGCGGATCGAAGTACGTCACACTCGCGGCCACGTGCGGGGTCAGCATACAGTGCATGGCATGAACGTGAACGTGGCGAAGTGCCTGCTGGTCTCGAAGGTCCTGGTGGCGGACGGCATGATGTCCGACGACGAGAAGGGTTTCCTCGCGAACATGATGATCCACCTCGGCCTCTCTGAAGACGAGAAGAAGAGCGTCATCGAGCTCGAGAACTGGGACCAGGCCGAGCCGATCGTCAGCGGCCTATCGGAGGACGAGCGCCGCGAGATCCTCGAGATGCTCGTCGATGCCGCATCCGCTGATGGCCGCCTCTCGCCGCACGAGATGGCGACCGTGAAGAAGGTCTCCGCCGCCCTACGCCTTTAGCTGGGAACGGGGCGTGCAGTGACACCGGAGCATGGCCACCCTCGCTGAAGTTCGACAAGAGTGGCATCGGTTCCGCGATGACAAGCCCGGTGAGCGGTTCTACAACCACCGCCAACGGATGCAGAAAAAGTCGAAGAAGCACGCAGCCGTGTCGATGGCGCTCGGTGTGCTCCTGATCGCAGTCGGTGTCGTGCTCCTGTTTCTACCCGGCCCCGGCACTCCTCTGATCGTCTTCGGGGTCTGGCTGGTCGCGAGCCACTCCGGCGTACTGTCCAAGCGCCTCGATCGCGCAGAGCCCATGCTACGCCAGCGCGGTCATGAGATCGCGCACAGGTGGAAAGCCCTGCCGCGCGCACAGACCGTTGCCGTGATCGGCAGCGGCGTGATCGTGCTGACGGCAGGGTTGTTGGCGATCTGGAAGTGGGTCGTCGTCGCCTACTTGCTCTGAACACGTGGTAGCTGCTCCACGCTGGCCTGCTTCGCATCGGAGCAGTGCTTCGGACCGGAGCAGCCGCACGACGCGACGAGGCGCAGTTAGCGCGGCACATTCGCTGCACTCGTCGGCGGCATGGACGAACGAGCTGCCAAGCGCGACCTCGTGCTCGCACCCGGCGAGTACGCATACATGCAAGACGTCACCAAGGGCGTGGTGAAGACCTATACGGGTCCTACTGTCATCAACCCGACGGCGCAGGAGCGACCGATCCTGTTCGACGCGGAAGCGAATCGATTCTCGCCGTGCTCGCTCGACGAGGCGGTGCAGCCGATGGCGACCGCATCTGAGGGCAGCTACCTCGTACTCGAGAATCCGTCGACGCGCGGCGACCATCCGACACCCGGCGGTGTGCATCCAGCGCCTGATCTCGCGGTCGGTCGCACGCTGAACCTCACCGGTCCGCGTGCGTTCGCACTGTGGCCCGGCGAAGTCGTCAAGCTTATCCCCGGGCATCACCTGCGGTCCAATCAATACGTGCTCGTGCGCGTGCTCAACGAGGACGAAGCGCGCAAGAACTGGGCGAGCGCAGTGATCAAGCCGGCAACGCCCGACAGCACCGCGGCACCTGCACCGACGGCATCCGAGCCGCCCGCCGATCTCGGCGTCGGCAAGCTGCTCGTCATTCGCGGGACGGATGTGTCGTTCTACATCCCGCCGACCGGCCTCGGGGTGGTTCCCGATGATAGCGATGCGTACGTGCGCGATGCACTGACGCTCGAGCGCCTCGAGTACTGCATCCTGGTCGATCAGAACGGCAACAAGCGCTACGAGCGAGGCCCCCAGGTCGTGTTCCCGTCGCCGACCGAGGTCTTCGTCGAGCAGGGCGGCCAGCGGAAGTTCCGCGCCATCGAGCTGTCCGAGCTGCACGGCCTGCACATCAAAGTCATCGCCCCGTACACCGAGGGGGGCAAGGCGCACCGCGAGGGCGACGAGCTATTCATCACCGGCAAGGAGACCGCGATCTACTACCCGCGCGAGGAGCACTCGCTGATCCGCGTCGAGGGCCGAGACCGTCACGTCGCGGTCGCGATTCCGGCGGGTGAAGGCCGATACGTGGTGGACCGCACGAGCGGGGTGATACGCGTGGTGCGCGGCCCCGCGATGTTCTTGCCGGATCCGATCCGCGAGGTGCTCGTGCGTCGCGTGCTCACCGATCGCGAGTGCGCGACGTGGTACCCGAGCAACGCCGAGGCGGTGCTGCACAATCGTTCGCTCCGCGGCGTGACCGATGCCCCCGTCGTAACGAAGGGCAAGCCGGAGACCGCGAAGACCGAGGACAAAGCGGCCGCGCAGACCGGCATCATGGATCGTGGCCAGTTCGTCAAGCCGCGGTCGCTCGTGCTCGATACGCGCTTCGACGGTGCGCCGCGCGTCAACGTGTGGGTCGGCTACGCCGTGATGGTCGTCGACCCACGCGGCCAGCGCCGCGTCGTGACCGGACCCGCCACCGTCCTGCTCGAGTACGACGAGAGCCTCGAGATCCTGCAGCTCTCGAGCGGCACTCCGAAGCGGTCCGACAAGCGGATCGAGACCGTGTACCTGCGCACGCTCAACAACCGCGTCAGCGATCGCTGCACTGTCGAGACGGCCGACCACGTCGCGATCACGCTGAGCTATGCGCTACGGGTCGGCTTCGACGGCGACCCCCAGCGCTGGTTCGAGGTCGAGGACTACGTTCAGTTGCTGTGCGACCACGTGCGGTCGCTCCTGCGCGCCGCGGTCAAGCGCCGCACGGTCGACGAGGTCTACGCCAACGTCGTCGAAGTCGTCCGCGATGCGGTGCTCGGTGTCGCCACCGACAAGGCCGCCCGGCCGGGGCTCGCGTTTATCGAGAACGGTATGCGCGTCGCCGACGTCGAGATCCTCGAGGTCGCGATCGGTGACGCGAATATCGCCGGACTACTTGGCGAGGCGCAACGCGCGGCCGTCGAGGAGGGCATCTCGCTCGTCCGCGCGCGCCGCGGTCTCGAGCTGATCCGCCAGCGCGAGCAGATCGCACGGTCGACCGCCGAGGAGGAAGCGACCACGCGCCGGCGCTGTGCCGAGCTGGATCTCGACGCCGCTGCCGATCGTCTCAAGGCCGCGCTGAGCGAGCTCGAGGGCGAGGTGCGGCGCGCTGCCAGCCAGCTCGACGTGTCACACGCTCGCAATGCGGCGGTCGACTTCGATCACTCTTCCGATCTTGCACGTCGTCGTGCGCTCGAAGCGGTAGCACAAGACTCCGCACGCGCGCAGCAGGAGCTGACGCTCGCGGCGCTCGCCGCCGATGTCGACGCTACCGTCCGCCGCTTTGGCGCCGCGCA
>JAYVWH010000179.1:0-4222 GCA_043786265.1 Kofleriaceae bacterium
AACAGCACCGGTGAGCCGCTCTGCGGCGCGCACTCGACACTCGCGGACCCCGAGCCACCCGGGCCCATCACCGTGATCACGCCGGTATCGGTCGTCGTCGTCGGCGTGCAGAGGACGTGGAACGTCGCGGGCAGCGTCGCTGCGACCCCGCAGCTCGTCGGCGAGACCAGGCACTCCTGGATCGCGAGCGTGTTCATGCCGCTCGTGACCGAGACGTTCGTCACCGTGCCGCCCGATCCGCTGACCACGAACGCATCTTTGACGGTCACACCGGCCGGCGACGACTGATAGATCGGCGACGGCATGATCGTCAGCCCGCTGCTGCTACCGGCGCCGACGTCGCACACCAGTTCGACCGTGCCGTACAAGGTCGCTCCGGCGTAGACGGTGATCGTGCCGCTGCCGTTCCCGGTCCCGACGCCGTTGCAGCGTACGAGCGCACTACCGAGCCCGCCACCGCCGGGCAGCGTGACCGTGCACAGAGTGCTCGAGGCGCAATTCACCAGCTCGAAGTGATTGAGCGGGTTGGTCGTGATCTCGACCGTGACGTTAACCGAGCCGCTCTGCCATCCCGTGAGCGCGAGGATCTGCGTCTCCGTGTTGAACTTCGATTGCCCGCCGAAGCTCATCGACGTCGGCTGGATGTCGACCGCGGCAGTTGGCGCCACGTGGAAGATCGAATTGACGGACGTACCCATCGGCGGGTTCGCCGAGACGAACCAGTTGCAGAACTTGTCGCCCGTCGACGCAAACCCCGCGGTCTGGGTCACGAACTGCATCTGCGCGTTCGGTGCGATCGTCCACGGGGACTGCGCGGCCGGATCGAGCGGCACCGGCGACGAGAACGACAGGCAGTCCGAGCCCGAGGCAAAGAAGCTCGTGACCTCGGCGGAGCTGCCCGAATTGTTGCGCAGCGAGAACACGATGCGGCCGTTCGAGCCCTGCGGGATCGCGGGATTCGACTGCGGGCTCGACACCTGCGGCCACACCTGGAACGCGATCGCGCTGCCTGCCGATGCCAGGACGATGGCAACGGCGAGCAAGCGCCCGCGTCGGCGTGAGCCCCTCATCGCGACCAGCGTAGCCCAGTTCGCCGGCGCGGTCGCAGGACGAGCAGGGCCACGAGCGCGAGAGGAATCACACCGAGCGGGTGGCTCGAAGCCGACGTCGATCGACAGGAGCAAGCATAGAAACTCGTATCGCCGTGGCTGCTGCTGCCGACGCCGGCGTCGCTGCCTTCGTCGGGGCCCTTGCCGAAACCGACGAGCGTGACTTCGAGTGGCGCTCCCGGGAGCTGGGGCGAGGTGATCCGCAAGGTCTCCATCACGTCGCCTACACGGGTGGGATGAAACCCGACGCTGAACGCCACGCTCTCGTTCGGGCTCAGCATCGCCGGGAAGTTGGGGCTGTCGATCGTGAACGGCGTGCGGATGTTTGGTGGATCGAGGAGCAGCGGCGTCGGGTTGCAGTTCTGGATCACGATCCGCTGACCGTTCGTGGTGAACACGTGCACGGTTGCCTCGCCGAAGTTGAGCGCGGGAGGCGCGATAGCTCCACCGCTGTCGATGAATCGTGCGACCAGGCTCGTCGACGCGGTCGCCGCGCCCGTCACGTCGGTGCGCCAGGTCAGCGTATCGGCCACGATCGTCGCCGTCCGCTGACGCTGCGGGGTGACGGCCACGACGGCGGCCTTCGCGGGCGTCAACATGTACGGGTAGATCTGCGGCGCGGTGTGCGTCAGCTCGAACGGGGACGGCGACTGGGCGAGCGACGGCGCCAGCAGCTCGATCGTCGCGGTCCCGGTCGAGAGCAGCGTCAGGTTCGACGAGGTCGTGGGCTGGTCGATGCAGAACGTGCCCAGGTCGAGCGTATCGGCCGCTATGTAGGTCGCGTCGACAGCCTGCGCCGCGATCGGGATGCGCAGCGTCTCGCCATCACTCGTCGTGACGACGATCGTCGCATTCACCGCGCCGATCGCCTGCGGCGCGACCGTCACCGCGAACGTCGCCGGCGTGGTCAGCTGTGATAGCGGCCCGAGCGTGATGGCAGCGTTTGGCATCTCGAGCTGCGGCTGGCTGGTGATCGTCAGCGGCGAGCCGGTGTTCGTGCTCAGGATCTGCACGGTGACCGTCGGTGCGGTAGCCGCGAGCCGGATCTCGCCGACCTGCAGGCTCGTCGGATTCGCGTACAGCTGCTGGGTCGTGCCATCGCACGTGGCGGTCACGGTGATCGGCGACGTCATCTCGGGCGACGTGATCGTCGCGGTCGTCATGAACGTGCCCGCTGCGGCAGGAGCGCATTGCAGGCTCAACGCGCGCGGCATGCCCGGTGTCACCGTGAATGTCGTCGCCGGCACAGTGGTGTAGGGCGGCGTGCTGTTCGCTGCGAGCGTGACCGTCGCTGTCGTGTCGCGATTGCCGTCGTTGGCGAGCGTGACATCGAGCGCCGCCATGCGGCCGACGGGGACCATGCCGAACGACAGGGTCGATGCGGGTGTGACGCGGCGCAACGTCGCACCAAGACCAACCGCATCGAGCGGTATCTCCGTCGTACGCTCGATCGTGTCGCGATACGAGATCAGCAAAGCGGCGTGACGGTTGCCGATCTGGCTCGGATCGAACGTGAGCTGGATGTCGACCTGCTCGCCGCTCTCGAGCATGCACAACGACGTGATCTGACCGCTGCAGTCACCCGAGGCCTCGTACGCCCAGTCGTCGGCCGCACCGGCGTCGACGTCGACGATGCGCACGTCCTTGACGAGTAGCGTGCCGCCACCGGCGTTGGATAGATGGACCGTGGTGCTCGCGCTGCCCATCTGCACTTCCACCGGCGACGGGATCTCGATCGTCGACGGTGTCATCGCGAGCGCAGGTGCCGAGGTCGCGGTGCCGACGCACTGCAACGTCACGCCAAGCGACAGCAGCTGGAACGTATCGGTGCCGACGTAGACCTGCGCCGTGTGCATCCCCGGCGACTGCGGACGGCACTTCACACCGAGTGAGAACGAACCGCCGGGCGGAACCACACTTGTCAGGTCGATATCGCAGAAAGAGCCGTCGGGATTGCACGGCGTCGAGAACTGAAAGTCGCCGTCGAGATCCGAGGACGTCAGGTACACGCGCCGGATGCCAGGCCCGGTCCCATCGTTGCGGATCGAGAACGTGCGCTCGGCGAAGTCACCGACGCCCACCGACGCAAAATCGACCACCGTCTGTGCAGGCGTCATCGATGTGTTCGTGCCGTACAGACACACCCCCAGGAAGTCGACGAGCGGCGTGCCGTTGGTGTTGTTGGTCGCGTGCACCAGGCACCGCTTCGTCGCGTCGCTACCGCGCGCGGGACATCCGATCGCAACGTTGCGCGACGTATTCGCAGCGAAGTTGCCGATCGGATTTCCGCCCGCGACAGCAAAGGTCACCTCGGGGTCGCATGTCGCGTCCGATCCGAGCAGGACCGCATACGACGTGCCGGTCGTCGTGTTCTGTAGCGTTGCGGTACCCGAGCCGCTGCCGGTCGGGCTCGTCACGGTGACGACAGTCACCGGTGTGGTGGCGACGACGTCACCGTTGCCGACACTGGCGTACGCGAGCATCGCGGAGCCTGTGACGGCGGCGACCGCGAAGGCGCGTGCGATCGCAAGGGCCGGCTTTGCCGGCCCGCGCAGCGTCGCCGAAGGCGGCGCGGAGTCGATCGCAAGGGACGGCTTTGCCGGCCCGCGCAGCGTCGCCGAAGGCGACGCGGAGTCGATCAGACGGCGCATCACAGCCGCCCGATCACACCGACGGTCGGCACGAACACCCTCAGATCGGGATGCTTGCCGCCGACGAGTGCGTCGGCGTCGACATTGAAGAAGTACTCGAGGCCAAGATCGCCCTGGACGCTCAGGTGATCGCTGATGCGCAGCTCGACGCCACCGGCAGCGCGTAGCCCGAGCGCGATCTTGGTCTTCATCGCGTCGTTCTCGTCCTTGTAGATGAAGCCGGGGAAGCCACCGCCCACGTACGGCCGCAGCGCACCGGTCATCAGGCGCACGCGGATGCCCGCGTAGCCTCCCCACTCGTTCGAGCGCAGCACGGCGAGCTCGAGCTCGACGGAATCAAGCGGTGCGATCGCGAGTCCGAGACCACCGGCGATGCCGCGACCCTTGCCGTCGACTCGCAGCATGCCGATCACGCCGGGACTGATGCTGTGGTCATCTTCCCGCGGCGGCGGCGGCCCGATC
>JAYVWH010000180.1:0-8770 GCA_043786265.1 Kofleriaceae bacterium
CGAGGCCACCCTCGCGCGGCTCGCCGCGGATCTCGCCGGTCGGTACGCGCACCGGAATGTACGTGAGGAGCAGGTTCGCGACCTGGTCCTTCACGATCACGACCTGACCGTCGGCGAGCGTGCCGAGCAGCTCGGTGGACACATGCGGAGTGTCGCGCGCGGACTCGTCGAGCCAGATCCACCGCGCCCGAATGTGCTCGCTCTTGCTCGAAGAAGTGAGCAGGAACTGGCGGGCCGCTGCCTCGCCATCGCGCTCCCACACTTCCGCCATGCCGCGCGCCAACGCACGCCCGAGCGCTGTTGCCTCGGCACGCATCTGACTGTCGAACACGGCGCGATCGCGGCGGTAGTCGAAGAACCCCTGGATCATCGCGACCAGAGCAACACCGATCACGAGTGCGGCGATGAACTTACGGGTGAGCCGCATCGGAGAACCTGCGGGCTGGTTCTAACCTGGCCCGCTTCGTGAAAGTACGGAGATCGCCATGTTGCCCAAAACCATTCTCGTTCCCACTGACCTCAGCGACGGAGCCGAGGAGGCGCTCGACTACGCGATCGAGATGGCCGAGAAGCTCGGGGCCACCGTCCACCTGCTCAACGTCGTCGGCATCCCGGCGCTCGGCGTCCCGGAGCTTGGGGTTGCGCTGACCAGCTCGGTCATCGACTCGATGCTCCGCGACAACCAGATCGCGCTCGAGAAGCTCGCCGACAAGAAGCGCGGTGTTGTCCAGATCGGCGAGGTACTGCTGCGGACCGGCGACGCGCGCGACATGATCTGCCAGACCGCCAAGGAGCTCCACGTCGACCTGATCGTCATGGGTACCCACGGACGCCGCGGCGTCACGCGAGCACTGCTCGGCAGCGTGACCGAGATCGTGGTCCGCCACGCTACCTGCCCCGTCCTCACCATCCGGCCGCACACGACCGGAAGCCACGTTGAAGCAGCGGCGTGAGCCCTGGCGCCGGGGTCTGAGCTACCCTCGTGCGCATGGGTCGATTCCTGATCGTGTGTGGTGCGGGCGCCCTCGGGTCAGGCACGCGCTACCTCGTCGGGTTGTGGGTCGGCTCGCGGTCATTCCCGTACGCGACCTTGCTCGTGAACCTCGTCGGGTCATTCTTGATAGCGCTCGTGTTCGAGCTGTCACTGCGGATCGCGAGCTTCCCGCCGAACCTGCGCCTCGCACTGACGACGGGTTTCATGGGCGGTCTCACGACCTACTCCGCGTTCAACTACGAGACCACGAAGCTCGCGACGGGCGGCGAGAGTAGCCGTGCGTTGTTCTACGTAGGCGTGACGCTCATCGGGTGCTTGCTGGCTGGCCTTCTCGGCATGTGGATCGCACGTCGAATCTCATGATGGGTTCCACACGTTCAGCGATCGAGATGCGCGAGCACATGGTGGCGCAGCATCTCGAGCGGCGTGACATCCACGACCCGCGCGTGCTGCAGGCGTTTCTTCGCGTTCCGCGCGAGGAGTTCATCACCGCCGAGAACCGGCACCACGCGTACGACGATGGGCCGCTCGCGATCGGCTACGAGCAGACCATCTCCCAGCCGTACGTCGTGGCGATCACCGTGCAGGCCCTTGATTTGATCGGGCACGAGCGTGTCCTCGAGATCGGTGCTGGATCCGGGTACGCCGCCGCGATCCTCGGTGAGCTCGCCAGCGAGGTCCACACGATCGAGCGCATCGAACCGCTCGCCGCAGGAGCAGCCGCAACGCTCGCACGGCTCGGCTATACGAACGTGCATGTGCATCGCGGCGACGGCACGCTCGGCTGGCCCCCAGCGGCGCCGTACGAAGCGATCGCGGTCTCAGCCGGGGCGCCGCGCCCGCCGCCCTCGCTCTTGAACCAGCTCACGATCGGCGGCCGGATCGTGCTGCCGACAGGCGACGCCCTCAGCCAGCGTCTCGTCCGGATCGTGCGCGAGAGCGAGACCCGGTTCGTCGAGACCAACCTCGGGACCGTCCGGTTCGTTCCGCTCGTCGGTGCCGAGGGCTGGTCGTCCGATCAGGGCCAGCAGCGCTGATAGACCCAGACCGAGGCGAGCATCGCCGCTGCGCCGGAGCCGCCGAAAACGAGGATGCGGTAGGCGAGCGTCGAGCGAATGAAGTAGAGCAGCGGCAGCACCGCGAGCACGATCGCGGCCTGACCGAGCTCGACACCGAGGTTGAACCCGAGCAGCGCGCCGACCAGCTCCTGCGATGGCAGGCCGAGATCGATCAGTACGCTCGAGAAGCCGAAGCCGTGGAGCAGGCCGAGCGCGAACGCGACCGCCCAGCGCGCATCGACGAGGCGAACCAGATTGTTGAGCGCTGCGGCCACCACACTCGCGGCTATCGCGGTCTCGACGAACCGTGACGGCAGCGTGATCAGACCGACCGCGGAGATCACGAGCGTGATCGAGTGAGCGAGCGTGAACGCGGTGACGATCTCGAAGACTTCCGCGCTGACCGAGCGAAACGTCATTGGAACGCCGGTGCGCGGGAAGACAGCGGGGAGCAGCAGGCACAGCAGGAACAGGATGTGATCGAGCCCGATCCAGATGTGCCATACGCCTTCGCGCACGAACGTGAGCGCGGAGCTGGCAGCGCCGAGCGTGATCGTGATGGGTGAAGCGTTGCGGACGACGATCACCTGCTTGTCGAGGTGAACGAGTCCGCGGTGCTGCGCGTCGATATCGAACAGCAGCGCATAGTGCAGCCCCAGCGTCTTTGCTGCGGTCTCGCAGGTCGCCTCGAGCGGCACGGACCAGTAGGCACCGTCAGATAGATCGACGAGCGCGGGCGCGTTGAACTTCATCGGACAGCCGTCGATCGACAGCCGCGCGGTCAGGTACGCCGTGATCCGTGGCTCGGCCTCGGTCAGCTCGCCCCAGGTCAGGGTGCCATCGCCGTCGTCGATCCCGAGCGCGGCGTCGAGGTCGCGCACCGCGACATCGATGCGCCCGGTGACGCGGTCACCGTCGGCGGTGAGCTTGACTTGGGCGTCGCTCGGCTTGTGCGCGAACGCCGGTGTCGCCATCGCAGCAACGACGACAACGGTCGCGAGCAGTCGCATCACAGCGAGCCGCCGCAGTCGAGACAGCGCCCGAGGCGTGGAAGCGCCGTCGGGCAGCTGCATGCCCAGCCGGCCGGATGCTGCCGTACGCGCGCGGCGATCCACGCGACGTACGACACAGGAGCGAGTGCGCGAAGCGCGGTTGTCCGGCCAGTCGTCGCGGGTGCGACGTCGCGCACGAGAGTCGAGATTCCAAGAGCGCTTCGGGTCACGAGGCACCTCCGTGAGAAGACAGCGCACGGTCGAGGCGCGCGTCGTGGACACCGGTGCGACGCGCCCAGTCACGGACAGGGGCGGCAGCGGCGGGATCGTGGGCAAATGCCGCGGCCTCGGCGAGCAGGCGGGCGTCGGCGAGCTCTTTCTGGACATTCCAGTTCGCGCGGGCGAGGCGAAGCGCGCGCGGTGCGTTGGCTTCGATCGCGATCGCAAACATCGCTTCCTCCCGCTGATGGATGCTGTCGCCGCGCGTCGCGGCGGCGGCAATACGGTCGCGCATCGATGCTACGAGCGTCGCGGCGTCGGGGCCGTGTGCGCGGTGCTCCGCGATCGCGCGGCGCACGAGGAGGTTGTCGATCTGCTCGTAGCCTGCGAGCAGCGCGGACGCTGCCGCAGGTTCGGTGGTGACGAGAATGTCCGCGAGCGCGGCGAGCGCGTACGCATCGTCTGGATCGATGGCGAGGACCATGCGCAGGTGTGTCGCCGCGAGCGCATCGTCACCGCGCTGGATCGCCAGCTCGGCGAGCGTGGTCATTGCCCAGGCTCGAAGCGATGCGGGGCTCCGCGTGTCGATCGACCTCCGCGTCGCATTCGCTCCGCTGCGCGCCCCGGCAGAGCCGGGGCTTGCGATCGTAGCAGCGAGCGTTCGGTAGGCGCTGTCCACATCGCCCGCGAGCGCAGTCAGCGGCGCCATGCAGGTCGCAGCGATCACCGGGCTCGCATGTGTCGCGAGCACGGTGCAGCTCTCGCGTGCAGCAGCGTAGTCAGCGGTCACGGTGGCGACCACAGCGCGCGTAAGGTGAGCCTGCGTATCGAGCGGGCGGATCGCGATCAGCTGATCGAGGTCCGCACGCGCGGCGGGGAACTGATGCAGCGACTGTTCGATCGTCGCGCGCAGCAGCAGTACGTCCGGGGGCGGCGCTGCCTGCGTCCACCAGCGCGACAGTAGCGCCTGCGCGCGGCCGAGGTAGCGCGGATCGGACAGCTCGCGAGCGCGACTGATCTCGGTGCGTGCGAGCTCGACCGCGAGGTCGACACTCTCGGGTGCCGCGGCGAGTGCCTTGCGCTCGGCGATCTCGCGCGAGCTGCGCGTGGGGACCGTCGCGACGACCGTCGCCGTATCGCGCGGGACGTACGTCGGCGCCGCCTTCGCAGCGCGCTCGGGTGCGACAAATGCGGCCGCGGTCAGGGCACCGGCGAGGCCGACGGCGCCACACGCCATCACCTTCCAGCTCCTCATGCCTACAACTACGAGCGGGTCGTGGGGACGGATCGTATAGTGTCTATATGGCCGAAACCCCGACAACTGCCGACTACGACTACGACTACGTCGTCGTCGGGAGCGGGTTTGGCGGGGCCGTCTCTGCCTGCCGGCTCGCCCAGAAGGGTTACTCGGTCGCGGTCATCGAGATGGGTAAGCGCTGGACCGCAGCTGACTTCCCGAAGACCACCTGGAATGCACGGCGGTTCCTATGGTGGCCCAAGCTCAAGCTGTTCGGCTTCTTCGATCTGCGTCCGTTCAAGCACGTGATGATCTTGTGCGGCAACGCGGTCGGCGGCGGCTCGATCACCTACGCGAACACGATGCTCGTCCCGCCCAATGTCGTGTGGCGCGAAGGTTCGTGGCAGGGCATGGCCGAGTGGGAGCGCGAGATGCCCGCGCACTACGCGACGGCGAAGCGAATGCTCGGTGTCACGCAGAACGAGATCATCGGCGAAGCGGATCTGATGCTGAAGCGGTTGGCCGAGGACCAAGGTGTCGGCGAGACGTTCTACAAGACCGACGTTGCCGTCTATTTCGGCGCGGGCCCTGGCAAGACGCATCCCGATCCGTACTTCGACGGCGAGGGCCCCGAACGCGCGGGCTGCATCGGTTGCGGCGGCTGCATGGTCGGCTGCCGTTACAACGCCAAGAACACGCTCGACAAGAACTACCTTTACCTCGCCGAGAAGCGCGGCGCCAAGATCATCGCGGAGACACGGGTCGTCGATGTCAAACCGCGCGGCGCCGCGGACGGGTCCGCAGGCTACGATCTCACGACAGAACGTTCGACCGCTTGGTTCGCGAAGCAACGCACGACGATCAGCGCGCGCCACGTCGTACTCTCGGCTTCTGCTCTCGGCACGATGGACCTCCTCCTGCGGCTCAAGCAGGCCGGTTCGCTCCCTGCCCTGTCCGACAAGCTCGGCCACGACGTGCGCACGAACTCCGAGTCCCTGATCGGTGTGCGGTTCCCGGGCAAGGACGTCGACATGTCCAAGGGCATCGCGATCGGCTCGGGCATTCATATCGATCGCTTCACGCACATCGAAGCAACCCGTTACTCGCGCGGCTCCGACGCGCTCGGCATGCTCGCGACCATGCTCGTCAACGGCAAAGGCCTCGCACGGATCGCGAAGTGGATCGGCACGCTGTTCCGGCACCCGATCAAGTTCGTCCGTGCGGGCTGGCCGTTCGGGTTCGCGCGTCAGACGCTGATCTTCCTCGTCATGCAGACCATCGACGCCACGCTGCGCATGCGGCTCGCGCGGCGCTGGTTCTGGCCGTTCAGTCGCAGGCTGTCGACCGAAGGCGAGCGCATCCCGACCAACATCCCGCAGGCCAACGCCTTCGCCGAGAAGGCGGCCGCGACGTTCGGTGGCATCGCGATCACCTCGTCGTCCGAGATCTTGTTCGACGTCCCGATGACCGCGCACTGCATCGGCGGATGCGTGATGGGCCGCGACGCGAGCCAGGGCGTCATCGACAGCCAGCACCGCGTCTTCGGCTACCAGAACCTCTACGTCGTCGATGGCTCTGCGGTCGGTGCGAACCTCGGCGTCAATCCGAGCCTGACCATCACGGCCCTCGCGGAGCGCGCGATGTCGTTCATCCCCGCGAAGGCTACTTCGTCGCCGACGTAGCGCGCTTCTTCGCCTTGCCGTCGTAGGCCGTACGCGCGTCCTGGATTGACGTGCGGTTGCGGTCCGCCCACTCCGCCAGTCCCTGGATTGGCTCGAGCAACGTCTTGCCGAGACGGGTCAGCTCGTACACCACGCGGGGTGGAATCTCGGGAAACACCGTTCTCGAGATCAGCCCATCGCGCTCGAGACCGCGGAGCGTGAGCGTGAGCATCCGCTGCGAGATTCCCTCGATCGACCGGCGCAAGTCGCTGAAACGCATCGGCCCGTCGCCCAGGAAGTCGACGATCTGAACACTCCACTTGTCGCCCACGCGGTTGAGAACCTCGCGCACCGCTGGACACTTTTCCCTCTGATTGTTCCTTGGTGACATGCGTGTGCCTTCTTGCGGATTGGTCATGTGGTTCCCAAGATGACCCTAGTTACGAAACAGAACCTAGGCAACCTCAGGAACCGACTTCAGGAGTCTCTCATGTCCGTGTCTAAATGGGATTTTGATCTCACCCACAGCAGCGTCAACTTTCACGTCCGGCACCTCATGGTGTCCAAGGTCCGCGGCAGTTTCCACAAGTGGGGTGGCACCCTCGAGCTCGATGACAACGACCTGGCCAACTCGCGTCTGAACGTCACCATCGAAGCGGCGTCCGTCGACACCAAGGAAAACAAGCGCGACGCGCACCTGCGCTCGCCCGACTTCCTGGACGTCGAGAACCACCCGAACATCACCTTCAAGAGCTCCAAGATCGAGAAGGATGGTGAGGCCTACAAGGTCTTCGGCGACATCACGATCCACGGCGTCACCAAGCCGGTGGTGCTCGAGGTCGAGGGTGGCGGCCAGGTCAAGGATCCGTGGGGCGGTACGCGCACTGGGTTCTCGGCCAAGGCGCGCCTCAACCGGAAGGACTTTGGCCTGACCTGGAACCTCGCGCTCGAGGCCGGTGGGTTCGTGGTCGGTGACAAGCTCGAGATCTCGATCGAAATCGAGGCCGTCAAGGCTGCGGCGAGCCTGGCCGCCTAGGGCAGATGCAGATAGGCGGAAGTCGTCGACGAGAATGTAGCCAGCTGGCGCGAAGGCTGTTCGGAATTTGTCGCGATAGCGCAGCCTGCCGACGGTATGCACCCGTCCACGTGGACGGACGAGGACCGCGAGAGCCGTCGCGGGGCACGGTGCGCGGACCGACAAGCGCCGCGATCCGCGTGGCGATGCGCAAAGCGATCCGCGTGGCGATGCGCAAAGCGATTCGCGGGCGAGCGCAAAGCGACCGCGCTTGGCGGTGCGCAAAGCGACCCGTGTGGCGGTGCGCAAAGCGACCCGCGTGGCGGTGCGCAAGGCGACCACACCCTCCAGGCGCATCGGGAGATCGATCGCGAGCTGCGGCGCATCGCGAACCTAGAGCCTCGTCAACGCTTGCGGCGGCGCAGGGCGAACGCGGCGGCGATCAGTGCGACGACACCGGCGGCGATCAGGAACGGTAGGGCGCGGGGGACGAAGCCCGTGGCGCGCGTGAATGGATCACGTTGGACGACGTGCATTGGATGTGCGGCGCCGGCTTCTATCATCGCGATGAGCTCGTTCGCGTGCGCGATTGCCTGGTCTTCGTTGGTACCGGGCGTGGGCACATGGAGCTCGGTGCCCACAATGCGGTCCGGCGCGCCGACGAACGCTGCACGGCCGTCGAGGACGAACGCGAGCGGAGTACCGGGCCTCAGTGATGCGAGTGGCGCGAGCGCGCTCGCCTCGCGGACGTCGATCGCGACACCACCTTCGAAAACACCGGCCCGCCGGATCGAGCGGCCATCGAGCAGCGGGGCCGGGTCGAAGGTGGCGGGGCCGGTGGACGCGTGGAGCTCGAGCTTTGCGCTGCGCTCGAGCAGGGCGGCGATCAGATTTACGTTTGCGGGATCGTCCTCGGCGACCTCGATCACGATCCGGCCCCCGCTCGCGATGATTCGTGGTCGGGCGTCTTTGTCGTCGAGCCGCGCGTGCACGGAGTGCTCGGCAAGCTCCAGGACATCGCGATCCACTGGCGGGTCGATCGTCACGATCATGCGTGTGCCATGCGCGGGTCCGGCGGACATCACGCCGCGGGCAATGCCAAAGGCGGCCAGGGTCAGGGCCGTGGCAAGCAGCACGATCGCGGCGACTTTTTGCGCAGTCACGGCGACGGTATAGCTTGTTCTGCCGCGATCCGTCGCCGGTTACGCCGCTTGACCCAGCGGACGAGCAGGATTATTGCCGCGACGTAGAGCGTGACGAGAATCGCGACCACGTAGACCGCACCGCGGGTCTCGGCCGCGCGCTGGGTCACCGCGCTCGCCCGCTCGTCATCGCGGCGTCGTTGCCGCCAGGCTTCGAGCTCGTGCGGGCTGAGTGGCACGTAGCCCCGCGCGATCAGCGTGGTGATGTCCTCGACGGTGTACACCTCGACGATCCCGGCACCCGCGCGGTGCAGGGGAATCGGCTCGGCGGCCGCGACGCCCACCAGCGCGCACACGAGCAGCGCGAGGATGAGGGAGCGACGCATGACGCCTACACGTAGCACGGCGCATGGCCCCCCTTCACCAACGTCCACACGTTCTAGCTTCCGAGC
>JAYVWH010000181.1:0-6546 GCA_043786265.1 Kofleriaceae bacterium
GCGGCCGGCGCCCTTGCGCGCACCGCCGTGCGGGCGGAATGGCAGTGGCTGTTGGCGGCGTTCCATCTTGATTGAGCATAGTTTATAACTGTCTGGAAAACTGTCAAGCGACTCGCGCAACACACGCGGGGGGTACAGAACGCGCTGCGGTCGTGGTGACCCGTGTGGACGGCCGCGACGTGATCCCACTGCGCCCGATGCGCGCCCGCCCACACGGCTCACCGCGCTTGCCTTCGCGCGAGCGCTCCCGCAGAGGAAAATTTCATTTTCCTTTCGGAGCGGAGCGCACGCCCAGCGCTCGGGCGAACGCGCGACGTGGATCATCGCCGGTGGCGATGCGCAGCCAAGGCGCCTGTGAGACGACCCCGCCGAGCTACGAGCGTGATCCTCTGCAACTACCGATGCCGCTAACTCGCCGTCGGGCATGATAGCGAATCACAAGTGCTTCAATCCAAGCCATCGATCACTTGCATCTCGGGAGTCGCCACCGGCGAGCGCGGGTACCGGTTCTCCGCATCTAGCGGAGACACGACGTTACATTTCGTGGCAGTTAGCCCTCGTTGCCCTGTTTGCTCGCGCTTCGTGCTCGCGACCATCACGTAGTCGGTGAGCGTCGGGATCGAGCGGTATGCCAGCCACTTGTCGCCGCGATCCTTGGACTCTGTCGAAGCGGACAATACTTCGACGATCACCTGTGGGTTCGTCAGCGACCGTGGCCGCGGCTCCACCGGTTACGTGTTGCGTTCGCGGCGCAGCCGTTCGATCTCGGTCGGCGCGGGATGGACGAGCACGGTGCCGGTGTCACCGTCGACGGCGAGCAGGTCACCCGGGCGTACCCAGCCGAACAAGCCCGCCACGCCGGTCACCAGCGGGAGCTTCGCGGCCTGCGCGATCGCGATGGCAGTCGGCGAGGCGGAGTCCGAGGTCACGAGTGCGCCGGCACCGCGCGCTACAGCGGCGAGCGTCATCACCGCACCGACGCGATCGGCAAGCCAGATCGAACCTGTGCGCGCGGAGGACTGCGGGTCCGCCGTCATGCCGATCAGCGCGCACAGCTCCTCGATCTCGAAGACGCGGTCCTCGCCGGTCCCGAGGCGGACGCTCGCGCGGACATAATCCTTGGCGACCGCGCGCAGACCATTGGGCTCGCCGGCAGCGGCGATCAGGCGCTCGCGCAACCGCTGATCACACAGCGATAGCGTGAAGCGATCGAGCACGATACCGATCTGCTCGTTGTCGCTATCGCCGAGCTTCTTGAGCGCGCGGCCGAGGTCGTCGCGCAGACGTGCAAGCACGCGGTCGAGCTCGGTGGCGCTACGCAATACGCTCGTCTGGCCGTCGGCGCCCGCCGCTGCGATGCGCAGAGCGTCGGCGACCGCGGTGGTCGTCGGCACGATACCGGCGCGACCGAGGACCACGCCGCCACCATGCGCGCCGCCGCCGAGGCGCGCCGAGCGAACGGCACTGGCACGGCGCCGCTCGATCGCAAGCGTGATCGGTGCAGCGAGCGCGGTCGCAAGCGTCACTTCGTCGGTCGTGAACGCCTTCTTGCGGCGCTGCATCACGAGCACCCCAACCACGGCACCGCCACTGATCAGCGGAACGCCCGCGTAGACCGGATACTGCTCCTCGCCAAGACCGGGAACGTGCTTGTACGCAGCTTCGGTCGCAGCGTGTGCGGCCGACACCGGGCGCATGCACTCGGCAACCAGACCGGTGAGGCCCTCGCCGACGCCGAGCACCGTCGTTCCGATCGCGATCTCGGGGAAGCCGTGGTTGCCGCGCATGACGAGGCGCTCGTCCTCGTTGACGTACACGCTCGCGATGTCAACGCCGGTGATCGCGGCGATCTCGTCGGTCATCGCGCTGAGCTGCGCCTCGAGCGAGCCGTCGTGGCTCGCGAGCTCGATCAAGCGAAGGATCCCATCAACGCCACGATCACCGCGGTGGTGTACGTGAATGATCGAACGCGATGCTTTGGTCACGATTCAAACGTGACATGCGCAATGTTTCCGGCGGATTTCGTCACCGCTAACTTCTGTTACGGCGCCGTTTTGCTGCGACGAGCGCCGCCGCCACGACGAGTAGACCGGACATGTCGTTGTCATCGGTGTGCGTCGTGCTGCACGAGAACATCTTCATGCAGCCAAGCAGCTGCTTCACGCCTTCGGCCGGACCGTTTGGATCGTGATAGTGCGCCTCGGTCCGTGAGAGCTCGGGGTGCTTCGACGTGTCGGCGCTGGGGGCCTGGTGATCCAGCACCTCGCTGGGCATCCGCTCGGGATCTGGCGCCGGGCGCGCTGTTACGGGGGCGGGACCTGCACCGTTGATCGAGCAGGCCGCGACGGCTGCGAGCGCGAGCACCTTCACGCCACGAGCGTAGCAGGCCACTCCCGAACGAGATCCAACCGTATGGATTGACAAGCGTTCTCGTGTAGCTGAACACTTGTGCAGTTCATGGCAGAGTACGCGCCCCTATGGTGCAAGTCGAACTTCTCGTTCCTCGAAGGCGCGAGCCATGCCGAGGAGCTGGTGGAAGAAGCGCATCGGCTCGGCATGCGCTCGATCGCGATCACCGATCGCGACGGTGTGTACGGAATGGTTCGCGCGCACGTCAAGGCGAGAGACCACGGCATGCACCTCATCTGCGGTGCACAGATGACGGTCGCACCACCGGATGCGCAGCTCGCCGCTTCGCCCGTCACGGTGAAACGCGCGGTCGGTCTGCACCACGGAGAGGACGACGCGCACGTCGGACACGGACCGGGCTGGGGCGCCGATACCGATGACGTGCCTCACGCGATCCCCGCGACCGGCCGGCGTGGCCGTACCAAGCGCGCGAAGGCTCGCGTGCCACAGCTTGCAGCCGGTGCCGTGTCGCAGCTCGCACTCGGATCGGGACCCGCGGCCGCGCTGCCGACGGCGAACGACGAGATTGCGCTCCCGCTCATCGGCAACTCGAACCTCGTGCTGCTCGCCACCGATCGTGCGGCGTGGGCAAACCTCATGCGGCTGTCGACCGCAGGACGCCGCCGTTGCGACAAGGGCGAGTCGCTCGTGAGCTGGCGCGAGGTCTGCGAGCGTGCGCCGGGCTTGATCGCCTTGTGGGGCGGGGAGGGCAGCATGCTCGCCGGCGAGGCCGAGCCACCACCGCACGTGATCGCCGATCTGCGCGATGCATTCGGCGATCGCCTGTACGCAGTGCTCGCGCGTCACCGCCGCGCCGACGACGTGCCGCGCGAGGCTCGCCTCCGCGCTCGTGCACACGCCGCGCGCATCCCGCTCGTCGCTGCGACCGAGGTCCTGTATCACTCGCGCGCACGGCGCCCGCTCCAGGACGTCCTCACCTGTATTCGCCACGGTGTCACGCTCGCGACCGCCGGACGCTTGATCCGCGGCAACGACGAGCACGACCTGCGCGCACCGCACGCGTTCCACAAGCTCTACGCCGACGAGCCCGGCGCCATCGCGCGCACCCTCGACATCGCGCAGCGCTGCACGTTCTCGCTCGGCGAGCTGCGCTATCGCTATCCGTCGGAGCGCCTCCCCGACGGTTCGACGTCGGCGGCGTACCTGCGCCGCCTCGCGTTTGAGGGCGCGGCGTGGCGCTACGCCGCCGAGGGCGAAATCCCTGCCAACGTCCGCGCGCAGCTCGATGCAGAGCTCGCCGTGATCGAGGAGCTCGACTACCCGGGCTACTTCCTCACGATGTACGAGATCGTGTCGTACTGCCGCCGCCGCGAAATCATGTGTCAGGGCCGCGGCAGTGCCGCGAACTCCGCCGTCTGCTTCTGCCTCGGGATCACGGCGGTCGATCCGGTGCGCATGGGCCTGCTGTTCGAGCGATTCCTGTCACGCGAGCGCGCCGAGCCGCCCGACATCGATCTCGACATCGAGCACGAGCGCCGCGAGGAAGTGATCCAGCACGTCTACTCCGTCTACGGTCGCGACCACGCAGCGATGGTGTGCAACATCATCCGCTACCGTCCGCGCTCCGCCGTGCGTGATGTCGGCAAGGTGCTCGGCATCCCCGAGACCGCACTCGACCGTGCCGCAAAACACCTTTCGATGTACGGCACCGTCGAGGCCGAAGCGCTCGCACGATCCGGGCTTGCCGAGGGTGGCCACGCTGGTGCCCTCGATCATCTCTCGCGCCTCTCCGATGAGATTCTCGAGTTCCCGCGCCACCTCTCCGTCCACCCCGGTGGCTTTCTCCTCGGTCACGAGCCCGTCCACGACATCGTGCCGATCGAGAACGCCGCGATGCCCGGTCGAACCGTGATCCAGTGGGACAAGGACGATCTCGATGACCTCGCGCTGTTCAAGGTCGACCTGCTCGGCCTCGGTGCGCTTCACCAGCTCCACCTAGGCCTCGATCTGCTGCGCAAGCACCGCGGCGTCGATCTGTCGATGGCGACCATCCCGGCCGAGGACACCGCGACCTACGACATGATCTGCACCGCCGACACCGTCGGGACATTTCAGATCGAGAGCCGCGCGCAGATGTCGATGTTGCCGCGCCTGCGCCCGCGAACTTTCTATGATCTCGTCGTCGAGGTCTCGCTCGTTCGCCCGGGCCCGATCTCGGGCGGCATGGTTCATCCGTATCTCCGCCGCCGCAAAGGCCTCGAGAAGGTCGAGTACCCGCACGAGTGCCTCGAGGCCGTGCTCGCGAAGACCCTCGGTGTCCCGCTGTTCCAGGAGCAGGTCATGCGCCTCGCCGTGGTCGCAGGTGACTACACGCCAGGCGAGGCCGACCAGCTGCGCCGTGACATGGCTGCATGGCGGCGCTCGGGCCGCATCGAGAAGCATCGCGAGCGCCTGGTCACGCGCATGGAAGAGAAGGGCATCGCGCGCGAGTTCGCCGAGCGCGTGTTCGAACAGATCCGCGGCTTCGGCGAATACGGCTTTCCTGAATCTCACGCCGCAAGCTTCGCGCTGATCGCGTACGCGACGTGCTGGATGCGCAAGCACTACCTGCCCGAGTTCGTGTGCTCGCTCCTCAACGCGCAACCGATGGGGTTCTACTCACCGGCGACGATCGTCGGCGACGCGCAGCGCCACGGACTCGAGATCAGGCCGATCGATGTCGCGACGAGCGACTGGGATTGCACGCTCGAACCAGCCGGCGACGACTTCCAGTTCGCGGTCCGCATGGGCCTGCGCTGGATTCGCGGCATCCAGATCAGCGAGGGCGAGCGGATCACCAGCGCGCGTGAGGAGAGGGCGTTCACAAGCGTCGAGGATTTCGTGCGCCGTACGCACTTGCCTGTGCGTACGCACACGACGATCGCGGAGACCGGCGCATTCGGCGCGCTCGAGCGGCAGCGCCGCGACGCGCTGTGGCAGGTGGCGGGCTGGGTGCGGCGCCAGGACGAGTCGCTCGATCTCGGCGGCGACGTCAATGCGACGAGCTTTGCGGGGCTGACGAAGATGGATGAGATCTTCTGGGATTACAGAGCGAGCGATCACTCGACGCGCGGGCATCCGCTTGCCCCCATGCGCGGCGAGCTGCGGTCGCATCGCTGGCCGGATGCACGGACCGTTTCGCAAGGGCGCGACGGTCAGCGCATCGAGTACGTCGGGATCGTGATCTGCCGGCAGCAGCCGGGGACCGCGGCGGGCGTCGTGTTCATGACACTCGAGGACGAGACCGGGTTCGTGAACCTCGTCGTGTGGGCGCAGGTGTTTGCCGAGTACGCGTCGATCATCAAGACGACGTCACTGCTCGGCGTGACCGGGCGGCTGCAGGTGCAGGAGGGAATCGTCCACTTGATCGCCGAGCGCGTGTGGCGACCGGAGCTATCGCGGCCCGTTGCCGACGTCGAGAGTCGCGATTTCCATTAGTCGATCACCAGCGCATCGCCTTCGGCGCTGCTGCGCGTCCGGCAAGCCGGACCCTGCTCGTACTCGGGATCGGAAGTTCGCTCCGGGTTCTACGCGATGGGCGTGAGCGTCCACGGGAAGTCATCCGCGACGGTCGACACCAGGTCGTCGAGCACTCCGCGAAACCGCGTGGGCACCAAGGACGTCGCCGAACACGCCCGGGTCTACATGTCGAAGGCCGGCAACAGCGCCTGCGCATCAGAGGATTGTTACGACCGCTCCGAGAGACAAGCTGCGGGCGAGAGCCAGGTCGGCGTGCCGAGCTACCGCGTTTCACCACGTGAGACGTGGTAGCTGGGCACGCGGCGCTGGTTCTCGCCCGCCGCTTGTAGCTCTCGGCGCGGTCGGGATCGCGCGAGCCCGACGCCTGCGTCCGGGCTCGTCGGGGCGGTGCCCGGTTTGGCCTACAGCCTGCCGCACGTGCCGCGGATTCTTCAGACGCTGCGGGTCAGGTCCGAATGCCATGCACGGCTACCGGCAGCCTCGGTGAGATGCGTCCGGAATGCGGATCGGAGTTCCGGTCGCCCGTACTAGCCGCACTGGAGCGCTCGGGCAGACTGCGGCATCCTATAGAGATGCGCAGCAGCATGATGAAGACGCTCATCGAGGGCGTCTTGTGGGTGGTCGGCCTGTTGATCCTGTGGCAGGGACCGCCGTCCT
>JAYVWH010000182.1:0-2230 GCA_043786265.1 Kofleriaceae bacterium
GCGTCGTGCGTTGCGTGCCCGACGACCGTGCCGGGGCGCGTCGGCGCCCTTGCCGCCAGCTTCGACGGTTCGACGTGCATGGGGATCGGCGACGTGGCAGATCTCCGACCGCCTACGTTCACCTTCGCAACGTGGGCGCAGCCGTCTGCGCTGCAGTCCACACCGTGCACTGCATTCAGTCGTCCGTTGAACGGAGCGACGCTCGGGACCAATACGATCGAGCTGTTCATCGACAGCAACGACTTCTGGAAGGTGGCTGTCAACACGACGTCGCGGTCATTCATGCTCGATCACGCCGTGTGGCACCACGTCGCCGGCGTCTTCGATGGCAACGCGCTCACGATGTACATCGATGGGATCGTGCGCGGGGCGCCCCTCGTGATCGGGGCTGCAAACTACGCCAACGACGAGTTGCACATCGGGTGTGACGTCAACGGCGGGATCGTGAGCAATAACTTCATCGGTCTCCTCGACGATGTCAGATTCTACGACCACGCCTTGTCGGCGGCCGCGGTAGCCGCGCTCGCTGCGAACTAGTTCGGTGCGCGGCTTCGCCGCGTCATTTTCCCCTACCTCGGCCCCAACCCGTAGAGCCCGGATCATTTTTGAGATGGGCTCTAGCCCGACCGGGGAGTGCAAGAACCAGCCCGAGTGGTCAGGTTCCCCACCCGGGACAAAGAAGTGCGACGCAGAGGCTTTGCAAGAGTTTCGCCCCGTAGCACAAGACGGTGTGGCGAACACAGCAGAACCGATCGTCGCCATCACCGGCCTGTCCAAGACCTATGCGAGCGGCTTTGTGGCGCTCAAGCGGGTCGACCTCGAGATCCGGCGCGGTGAGATCCTCGCGCTCCTCGGTCCCAACGGAGCGGGCAAGACGACGCTGATCAGCATCATCTGCGGCATTGTCAATCCGAGCGAGGGGAGGGTGGTGGCAGATGGCCACGATGTCGTCCGCGACTTTCGAGCGGCGCGCGCGAAGATCGGACTCGTTCCGCAGGAGCTGTCGACGGATGCTTTCGAGACGGTGTGGTCGACGGTGTCGTTCAGTCGCGGGCTGTTCGGCAAGCCGGCACACCCCGCGCACATCGAGAAGGTGCTGCGCGCGCTGACGCTGTGGGACAAGAAGGACGCGAAGATCATGACCCTCTCGGGTGGCATGAAGCGCCGCGTCTTGATCGCGAAGGCTCTGTCGCACGAGCCGACGATCTTGTTCCTCGACGAGCCCACAGCAGGCGTCGATGTCGAGCTGCGCCACGAGATGTGGCAGATGGTGCGCGAGCTGCGCGCGAGCGGGGTGACGATCATCCTGACGACGCACTACATCGAAGAGGCCCAAGAGATGGCCGATAGGATCGGGATCATGAACAAGGGCGAGCTCGTGCTGGTCGAGGACAAGGACGTCCTGATGCGCAAGCTCGGCAAGCGCCAGCTGACCCTGCAGCTCCAGCAACCGCTCGAGCGGATCCCCGCCGAGCTCGCCGATCTCAAGCTAGAGCTTGGCGACGATGGCACCAAGCTGACTTACACGTTCGACCTCCATGGCGACAACACAGGCATCGCGACGCTGCTGAAGCGCCTTGGCGATCACGGCATCGACTTCAAGGACCTCCATTCCAGCGAGAGCTCGCTCGAGGACATCTTCGTGAGTCTCGTGAAGGGTGCGCGATGAACCTCCCCGCAATTCGCGCGATCTATCGGTTCGAGATGGCGCGCACGTTCCGGACTATCGTGCAGAGCATCGCGTCGCCCGTACTGTCGACCTCGCTCTACTTCATCGTGTTCGGCTCCGCGATTGGCTCGCGCATGGGCAACGTCGGCGGGGTCGGCTACGGCTCGTTCATCATCCCGGGGCTCGTCATGCTGTCGCTGCTCGGCGAGAGCATCTCGAACGCATCGTTTGGCATCTATCTGCCGAAGTGGTCGGGCACGATCTACGAGCTATTGTCGGCGCCGGTCTCGTTTGTCGAGGTGGTCATTGGCTACGTCGGTGCGGCCGCGAGCAAGTCGATCATGCTCGGGACGCTGATCCTGATCACCTCGCGCGTGTTCGTCCCCTATCAGATCGAACATCCAATCTGGATGGTGACGTTTCTCCTGCTGACGTCGGTCACATTCAGCATGTTCGGTTTCATCATCGGCTTGTGGGCTAACAGCTTTCAGCAGCTGCAGGCGATTCCGTTGATGATCGTGACACCGCTGACATTCCTCGGCGGCGCGTTCTATTCGATCA
>JAYVWH010000183.1:0-2844 GCA_043786265.1 Kofleriaceae bacterium
CCCGACGCGTCGGCGTCGCTCACGTGACCGCGCTCGTCGACGGTGAAGCTCAGGCGGACGCGACCTGACAGCGTCGCATCGGTCGCGAGGCCGAGGCGATAGCAGCGCTGTAAGCCCGCCATGTAAAGGCTCGTGATGCGCTCGAGCACGGTCGCCGGGGTCAGCGTCGTCTTGCCATCGGGCTTCACGGTCCCTGGAATCACGCGGCCAGTCGGCTCCTCGTGAACTGGGCGTGGCGCCTGCGTCAGAGTGGGATCATCGGTGATTGGACGGTCACTCGACGACGCATGCGCACGATCATCTACGCGCGACGTTGGGCCATCGCCGATCTTCGAGTGGGTGTCCTTCGCGTCGTTGATCTGCTGTTCGAGCGTCGCGCCCGGCTGGCGACCTGCCATGCCGCCTTTGCCGACTTCACCGTCTGTGCCGGTGAGAATGCTCGCGAGCCGCTGGGAGTCGATCGGCGGCGCCGGCTCCGTGACGCGCACGGGCCGCACGATCGGCCGTGGCGTCTGCGACGGCGTCACCGGCGTCGCGGTGCCCGGCGCATTCGTGGTCGGCGGCGTGACGAGATCCGGCAACTCGTCGAGATCGATCACCTGCTGCTCGTAAGTGGTCGCGACATGGCGCGTTCCCAGCGCGGGCTCCTCAATGTCGTTCATCCACGCGTACCCGCCGATCACCAGGTGCACGAGCAGCGAGCCGCCGATGATCAGCGCGAGCCGGCGATCGATGCGATCGCCGAGCGAGCTGCGCAGGGCGGCCGGGAGCTGCATCCGCGGCGCGGCGACCGGGGTCGCCACTTCCTGAAACAGCAGAGTCACGCCTTCAATCGACAGCTTGCCGCGAGCGGCCGTTCCCGTGACCTCTGCGCCCGCAGGCGCGTGCAGAACACCCTCCGCATCGAACAGCGTGTGCTCCCGCGGCAGGCCCTCCATGGGCACCGACAGCGCGCAGCGCAGCGACTGGCCAAACGTGACGGGTGTCCCGGCCGGGAGGAACCGCTCCTCGACCAGCTCGCCAGACATCAAGATACCGATCCGGAGGGACCGCGCGGAAGTCGCCATGATCGCTGGAAACGTCCGAAGTTAGCGTCCGGTCTATGGATTTATGGTGCAGCGGAGACACGTCTGCCATTGCGGATGGGCCAAGAAACGGATATATGTCTGTCATTGCGGACGTACGGGCGTAGCCACCTGCGGACCCTCGAGGACGAGGCCGTTCACATCCTGCGCGAGCTCGCGGCGGAGCGTGAGCGGCCGTGCCTGCTGTTCTCCGGCGGCAAGGACTCGATCGTGTTGCTGCGGCTGGCGGAGAAGGCGTTTCGTCCGGCGCGGTTTCCGTTCCCGCTCATGCACGTCGACACCGGGCACAACTTTCCCGAGACGATCGAGTACCGCGACCGCCGCGTCGCCGAGCTGGGCGAACGATTGATCATCGCGCACGTGCAGGGCTCGATCGACCGCGGCCGCGTCACCGAAGAGACAGGACCGCGCGCATCGCGCAACCGGCTGCAGACAACGACACTGCTCGATGCGATCGAGGAGCACCAGTTCGACGCCGCGATCGGCGGTGCCAGGCGCGACGAGGAGAAGGCACGCGCGAAGGAGCGCATCTTCAGCCACCGCGACGAGTTTGGGCAGTGGGATCCGAAGAACCAGCGTCCCGAGCTCTGGTCGCTCTACAACGGCCGCGTCCGCAAGGGCGAGCACCTGCGCGTGTTCCCGCTGTCGAACTGGACCGAGCTCGACGTGTGGGAATACATCCGGCTCGAGGAGATTCCGCTGCCGTCGATCTACTTCTCGCACGAGCGCGAAGTGTTCGAGCGCGACGGCATGCTGTACGCGAACAACCCATTCATCACGCTGCTGCCGCGCGAGACGCTGCGTCACGAGATCGTTCGGTTCCGCACGATCGGCGATATGACGTGCACCGGCGCCGTGAGGTCCGACGCCCGGACACTTGATGATGTGATCATCGAGGTCGCCGCGGCGCGCGTTACCGAGCGTGGTGCTACACGGGCAGACGACCGCTTCACCGAGGCCGCGATGGAAGACCGCAAGCGCGAGGGCTACTTCTGATGTCGGCCGCCGTTGCTCCCAAGCTCGTCGCCACGCCGCCAGCCGGGCTCGACGAAGACAGCGACCTGCTGCGGTTCACGACGGCGGGCTCCGTCGACGACGGTAAGTCGACGTTGATCGGCCGCCTGCTGTATGACACCAAGACCGCGTTCGTCGATCAGCTCGCCGCCGTCGAAGACGTGTCTCGCCGCCGCGGCGACGAGCGCGTCAACCTCGCGTTGCTGACCGACGGTCTGCGCGCCGAGCGCGAGCAAGGCATCACGATCGACGTCGCGTATCGCTACTTCGCGACGAAGCGCCGCAAGTTCATCATCGGCGACACGCCGGGCCACGTGCAGTACACCCGCAACATGGTGACCGGCGCGTCGACCGCGCAGCTGACGATCGTTTTGGTCGACGCGCGCCAGGGCATCCTCGAGCAGTCGCGCCGGCACGCGCAGATCGCCGCCCTGCTTCGCATTCCCCGCCTCGTGTTCGCGGTCAACAAGATGGACCTCGTCGCGTGGAGCGAGGAGCGGTTTCGCGAGATTTCAACCGCTCTGCGCGAGCTCGCGGTGCAGCTCGACGTCGAGGACATCCAGGTCATCCCGCTGAGCGCGTTGACCGGCGCGAACGTCGTCGAGCGCGCGGCCGAGATGCCGTGGTACCAGGGCCCGACGCTGCTCCATTATCTCGAGACAGTGCCGAACGCGACCGATCGGACGCTCGGCGACGCGCGGTTCCCCGTCCAGTGGGTGATCCGCCCGCAGTCCGACGCCCATCA
>JAYVWH010000184.1:0-2698 GCA_043786265.1 Kofleriaceae bacterium
CCCGCGGCCTGTGCCCCGGCTGCGATGCGAAGTGGACAGAGACTCAGTGCCTGAAGTGCCAGCAGATGTCGCTGCACGAGGCCTGGTACGACGACAACAGTGGCGAGCCGCAGCTCCCCGAGTGAATCAACCGGAAGGCTCAGTGCAGTGCGATGCCTGACGCGGTGAGCCGGCTGCGCGCCTTCGTGGTCAGCTTGGCACCGTTCACGTGGAGCTCGCGCAAGGAGCGCAATGCCAAGAGCCCAGGGACGGCATGATCATCGATCAGGGTGCCGTCGAGCGACAGGGTGGCGATCCGGGATCCGGGCGCGAACTGCAGGTCAATGCCACCGAGCGGGACCTCGTCGGCATCCAGCTCGGTGAGGGTCGGAATCCGGCTGAGTGCGAGGAGGCACGTCGCGGTGACCTGTGTGCCGCCGACATTGATCGCCGAGAGCCGTAGCGATGCAGCGAGCCGCTGGCAACCGGCGTCCGTGACCTGGGTCTGCTCGATCGAGAGCTTGGCGAGGTGAGGAAGCGCGGCGAGCGCGATCGCTCCGGTATCGCTCAACGAGGTCCGCGCAACGGTGAGCGTTTCGAGTGCATGGAACGTCGCGAGTACGCTCGCGTCGGAGTCACCGATGGGAACCTGATCGAGTGCGAGAGCGCGCAGGCCGGGGAGCGTCGCGAGCACGGGCAGCGCGGCGCTGGTGACGCGGGTCCGCGAGAGGTCGAGCTCCTCCAGATGATGGAGTGGCCGCAGCGCCTGCGCCGCGGCGTCATCGAACGCCAGCCCGGCAACATGAAGCACGCGAAGCCGGTACAGCGAGCCGAGGCTGCCGAATGCGCCGCCCGGCTGCATGTCAGAGAGGTAGAGCTCTTCGAGCGAAGACCAGCCCGCGTGCCTCGGCATGCTGGCACCTGTGACCTGCGTCCCACCAACATCGAGGACGCGCAGCTTGGTGGTGGTCAGGCGGGCGAGTGCGGCATCGGTGATCGCGGTGTGACGAAGGACTAGCACCTCGAGGTCGACGCGCGTGGCGAGCTCGGCCAGGTCGTCATCGCCGAGCTTCGCGGCGGTCAGATCGATCTCGCGCAGCGCCGGATTGTTCTTCACGACGACGATCGCATCCGCGCCCGCGCCGACGTACGCGAGACCTAGGTGTTCGAGCTTGGTGAGCTTTGTCAGCCATGCCACGCCACGGTTCGTGACGTTGGTGTAGCCGAGGTCGAGCCAGGTCATTTCGGTGAGCTCGTGAAAGACTTCGAGCGCGCGGCTGTGCACCTGCGTATGTGAAACATCGAGCCGGGTCAACGGTAGCGCGTGGAGCGCGAGCAGGCCGACGTCCGTGATGCGCGTCTCGGCGAGGTCGAGCGAATGGAGCGCTGCGCAGCTCGCGAGTGAGGTCGCGACGGTCGCGTCGTCGATGGCGGTCCGTCGAAGATCGATCCCCGTCAGCGAGCAACGCCGGGCGAGGGACGTCAGTGCGTCTCCTGCGATCGCGGTCCGCGCGATGCCGAGGTACTGCAACGGGCGCGCGACGAGCAGCGCATCGACCCCGGCTGA
Organism: Kofleriaceae bacterium; assembly: GCA_043786265.1. Lineage (GTDB taxonomy): Bacteria > Myxococcota_A > Polyangia > Haliangiales > Haliangiaceae > JABFXX01. Next base: position 1,547 of record JAYVWH010000184.1, read on the forward strand.
CGACAGCAAGGTTCCGTTCGCGCTGACCACCTCGAGGGCCGGCAGGGTCGCGAGGGCGGCGAGGCCGATGTCGGTGATCGCGGTCTCATCCGCGCGCACGCTCTTCAGCGAGTGTCCCTTCGCGAGATCCTGGAGCGAGGCGTCGGTGATGCTCGTCGACGACATCCACACGTGCTCGATTCGAGGCAGTGCCGCCAGTCCCGGGGCGCTCGCGTCCGTGACCGCCGTCCCGGAGAGATCGACGAAGGTCAGCGAGCTGGGCCGCGAAGCCAGTCCATTCGCGATCGTGTGATCGGTGGCCGCGGCGCAGTCTGCGAGCGAGATGCCGGCGATGCCCAACGCGACCGCGGTCTCGAAGAAGGTGGCGAGGTGCGGACCATCCAGATCGCGCTGCGCCGGGCGTACGTACCAGATGCCCGCCGGTCGCGGCCAGGCCGTGGCGTCCATCGTGGGCGTTCGCACGAGCACCGTCTCTCGTCCGGAGTTCCACTGCACCACTTCGGTCTCGATCGCCGGTGGCGCGGGGATGGGCTGCGTCGGGATCGTGCGCGACTTCGCCGGGCTTCCGCACGCAGCAGCCATCCATGCGAGACACGGCACCAGGCGCGACAGACGCGGGAGATCGGTCGTCATTCGCGTCCCTGGCAGGGTGCACGTGCGCGCTCGCGTGCGCAACGAGGTCGAGGTCAGCGACGAGCTGTATCCAGCGCCGGCCTCGCCTCGAACGCTAGCCGCGCTCGCTGGAAATCGGCGGGTTACCAGCCGAGCGGTAGCGTGATGTCGAACATGAAGCTTCGATCCGAGCCGGCCGGGGGCGTCGGTTCGTCGCACGGGCCGCCGCACACCGCGGGCGCACCCTCGGTGTCGTTGCGCGGCGCGATCAGCACGCGGAGCCCGATCGAGAACCCAGCGTGCTGGTGCTTGCCGAGATACAGCATCGTGGCGCCGACGCCGAGTGCGAGATCGGGACGCGTCCAGATGCCGCCGGCGTCCCAGCGCACGTGTTGCACGCCGAGGCCGGCCTCGCTCCACAGGTCGAGTCCGCCGTCATGCTCGCCGAACCGCGCAAGGGTGTAGCGCGCGGTGGCGCCGAATCGATGCACGAGGCCGCTGCCATCGCCGAGCTCGGTGATCGCTGTATTGCGCGCGGTG
>JAYVWH010000185.1:0-1935 GCA_043786265.1 Kofleriaceae bacterium
GATAGTCGGTTCGCTCTCGACGGGCTGTGCGTCGCGCTGACGAAACTGCTCGACACGCCGGTCCACGGGATCAACTCGGCCTCGTACCAGGACCTCGCCTCGGAGCTCGAGAAGGACCGCGTGGATTACGCGTGGATGTCGCCAACGCTGATGATGCTCACGAACGAGCGTATCCAGCTCAAGCCTCTGCTGTCTGCCGTGCGCAACGATCGCACCCAGTACAACGCGGCGCTGTTCGTCGATGGGTCGCGCGACTGGTACTCGCTCGACGACGTCAAAGGAAAGACGGTTGCGTGGGTCGATCCCACCTCGGCGTCGGGTTACCTCTTTCCGCGCGTCCACATGGCCGCGCGCGGTCGCGATCCCGCGAATTTCTTCGGCAACGAGCTGTTCTTGCGCTCGCATGCCGAGGTCGTGCGCGCGGTGTTCGACGGCCGCGCCGATGTCGGCGCTACCTACGGCCAGTGTCCCGACCCTGGCGACCCGGTCAAGCGTGCAGGCTTTCTCGACGTCGCGCCGCTACACCCGGTGCGCGTGATCGAGTGGACGACGACGATCCCGAATGACGTGATCGCCGGGCACGGCCTGATCTCCAAGCCCGAGCACCGGATCTTCAGCAACGCAATCCTGACGCTCGCCGAGACCGATCGCGGCCGGCGGCTGCTGCGCAAGGCGTTCGCGGCCGACACCTTCATGACGACACCACGGAACACGCTCAAGCCGGTGCAGGAGATGGTCGACCTGGCGCGCCGCAATGGCGTGTTGCCGCACCTCTAACTGGCTACTTCGCAGCGTGCTCGGCGCAACGATCAGCCCACGCCATCTCGCCGAGCGCCACGTTGCCGAGGTCCGCGCCGCAGACGTCGCATCGGCCAAAGCGATCGTCGTCGGCATCGAGCATCCGCCGCCGTGCTTCGACCTGATCGAGCGCGAGTCGCAGCACTTCCTCCGGACGCTTGCCGGGGCGTGCGGCGAGCAGCGACACGAGCGAGGGTGGGTGCTTGCCCGCCATCACGTCCGACAACAGCGTGGCGAGCGTCAACCCGCGCGCGAGAAGATCTGCTCGCATTCGTACGCGTTGCTGTGGCTCGAATCGCAGCGTCATCGTCGCGGTCATCGTAGACTGCCGCATGGCTCGCCGCCATTACGAGAAGCACCGCAGCGGCCGTACGGGCTGGCTGCGCGCAGCCGTGCTCGGCTCCAACGACGCGATCGTCTCTACCGCGTCACTGATGATCGGCATCGCGGCGACCCACGCATCCAGCAACGCGATCCTGATCTCTGGTTTCGCGGCGCTCACCGCGGGTGCGATGTCGATGGCCGCTGGCGAGTTCGTGTCCGTGTCATCGACCGCCGACACCGAGGCCGCCGACATCGCGCGCGAAAAAGAAGAGCTCGAGACCACCCCCGAGGCCGAGCTCGCCGAGCTCGCGGGCATCTATCACAAGCGTGGTCTCGACAAAGAGCTCTCGCTCAATGTCGCCAAGCAGCTGTCCGCTCACGATCGGCTCGGTGCCCACCTGCGTGACGAGCTCGGTATCGACGAGCACAACCGCGCACGCCCGTTCCAGGCCGCGTGGATCTCCGCCGTCAGCTTCGCGGTGTTCGCGCTGCTGCCGATTCTCGGCCTCGTGATCGCGCCGGCGCGCTACCGCATGTACTCGATCGCCTCGATCACTCTGGTTAGCCTTGCAGCCCTCGGTGCGCTCGGCGGTCACCTCGGCGGTGCGCCGAAGCTGCGTGCGACGTTGCGTGTGACGATCGGTGGTGCACTCGCGATGGCAGTGACCGCCGGCATCGGTCACCTGCTCGGCGTCACCGTCACATGATCGAATGACTAGACCCTAAAGAAGCGCTCCACGGACGTTGAAGTCGCGGTTGCGCGCGGTCGGATCGCAGGCGGAGATCGGGCGTCGGGTTGGTCCCGTCGTCCTT
>JAYVWH010000186.1:0-3926 GCA_043786265.1 Kofleriaceae bacterium
GCCCGAGGCCCAGGTCGGGCAGCACGGCTCCCCCTACGGGCACGCAGCGTCCAACCGGATGCCGATCACCGCGCCTCCGTCGACGGTGCAAGGGTACGACGCGCCGCCGCGTCCGACCCCGACTCCCAACGCGCCATACGGGACGCAGCCGCTGCCGGCAGGGCGTGACCTCGCCGTTCCGCAAGGACAGTTCCCGCAGCACCACACGCCGAAGTCCGGCAGCTCGCCCGCGCTGGCGGCGTTCAGCACACCGAACGGTGGTGTGATGCCGCCGGGTGGTGCGATCGCGACCACCAAGCACGGCTACGCGAGTGGTGGCGGCGTCACCCGCGGTGACGTCTCGTACCCGCGCTATGAACCGCCCACCGACTCTCTGGCAGGCGCCGACATCCAGCTGCGGCCGAATCGTCGCCCGCTGTTCATCGGCCTTGGCGTCGTGATCCTCGGTGTCATCGTCATGCTCGCCGTGACTGTCGGCGGTGGCAGCAGCAAGGAGGAGAATGCCGCGGTGCCCGATGATCACGGCAGCGCGAATGGTGGCGGCTCGAGCGACGTGCCCAAGTTGGACAAGGTGGCGACGCCGGGCAGCGGAAGCAGCGCGAGCGATCCAGACGACGGCATGATCTCCGTCGTCGTCGAATCGGAGCCGTCGGGCGCCGACGTCATGATCGCGGGCGCCAAGATCGGCAGCACCCCGTTCAACGGGCCGTTCAAGCGCGGCTCGAAGATCGTGCAGCTGTCGGTCCACAAGGACGGCTACGTCGACTTCACGGGCCGCATCGATCTCGGTGGTGAGTACGAGAACAAGAACATCAAGCTCGTGCCCATCGAGGATGCCAAGGGTTCGGCCGGCTCTGCGAGCACCGGCTCCAACGCGCAGCAGGGAAGTGGGTCCGGATCGGGTGCGCCAAACACCGGCGGCACCACGTCGAATACTGGCGGAACGACAGGCGGGACGACGCACAAGACCGGCGGGACCTCCGGTGGAACCACGACGCAGAAAACCGGTGGGACGACCGGCGGCACCGGCAAGACCGGCGGAACGACCGGCACTGGCAAGACGACCGACAAGAAGCCGCCCGTGCGGTGTCAGCCGCCCGGCCCGAACGTCGACCCGTTTGGCGCGCCCGTCTGCAAGACCTAGACGGCCATCTCGGGCACCGCGCCGCTCCACGTCAGTGGCGCGCCCGTGGCGGCGGCCACTTCCTCCGCGGTCACGCCCGGCGCGCGCTCGCGCAGTGCGAGGCCAGAAGGGGACACGTCGATCACGGCGAGGTCAGTGACGATCGTGTGCACGCATGCGACGCCCGTCAGCGGTAGCGTGCAGGTCGGCAAGATCTTCGGCGCACCGTCCTTGGTGGTGTGCTCCATCATGACGATCACGCGGCGACTGCCAGCGACGAGATCCATCGCGCCGCCCATTCCTTTGATCATCTTGCCGGGAATCATCCAGTTCGCGAGGTCGCCGGTGGCGGAGACCTCCATCGCACCGAGCACGCTGACATCGACGTGACCGCCGCGAATCATCGCGAACGACTGCGCCGAGTCGAAGAAGGCCGAACCCTTGATCGTGGTGACGGTCTGCTTGCCGGCGTTGATAAGATCCGGATCCTCGTCACCCTCGTAGGGGAACGGGCCGATACCGAGCATGCCGTTCTCCGACTGGAGAACGACGTCCATCCCATCGGGGATAAAGTTGGCGACAAGGGTCGGCATGCCGATGCCGAGGTTGACGTAGTAGCCATCCTGGAGCTCGGCGGCGACGCGGCGAGCCATCTGATCGCGATCGATGCGTTTGGCGGTCATGACTACCTCTTCTTTCCCGCGAGGCCGGCAGAGCCGGCATCGCTCCGCTTTGGTCTTACGGTGCGTTGCTCGATCGGTTTGTCGTAGCTCGTGCCCTGAAAGATCCGCTGCACGTAGATCGACGGCAGGTGAATCAGATCGGGATCGAGATCGCCGACCTCGACGAGCTCCTCGACCTCGACGATCGTGACCTTGCCGGCCTGTGCACAGAGCGGATTGAAGTTGCGGCTCGTCTTGCGGAACACGAGGTTCCCCCACTTGTCGCCCTTCCATGCCTTCACGATCGCGAAGTCGCCGCGGATCGCGTGCTCGAGGATGCAGTGCTTGCCGTTGATCACGCGGGTCTCTTTGCCGTCGGCGATCTTGGTGCCAAAGCCCGTCGGCGTGAAGAACGCCTCGATGCCCGCACCACCGGCGCGCAGCCGCTCGGCGAGCGTTCCCTGTGGACACAGCTCGACCTCGAGCTGCCCGGACAAGAACTGCTTCTCGAAGATCTTGTTCTCGCCGACGTAGCTCGACACCATCTTCTTGACCTGGTCCTGCGCGAGCAGAACACCGAGCCCCTTCTCCGTGGTGCCGCAGTTGTTCGACACGATGGTGAGGTTGTTGAGCTTGCGGCGCGCTAGCTCGCGGATGCAGTTCTCGGGGTTGCCGGACAGGCCGAAGCCGCCGGCGAGGATCGTCGCCCCGTCGAACACGTCGTGGAGCGCCGCCTGGGCGTCCGGGTAGACCTTGTTCATTGCATGTGTCTTACTGCCGATCGGGATGCCGATCATCACGTTGACGACCGATTTCGGCTCGAGCGACGGCTACGTCGGTGCCGTCAAGGGCGTGATCTCGCGGCAGGCCCCTGACGTGACCCTGATCGACATCGCGCACGACATCCCGCGTGGGGACATCGCGCATGCCGCGTTCGTGGTTGCGACCTCGACCACCGAATTTCCGCCCGGCACGATTCACGTCGTCGTCGTCGACCCGGGAGTCGGCGGTGCGCGCAAGGGTGTGATCGCGCGGGTCCCGGTCGCACCGCGCGGCGCACATATGTACGTCGGACCCGACAACGGCGTGTTCGCGTACCTGACCGCGGATCGTGTGTGGAGCATCAACACGGGCGTGCTCGGCGCGATCAGCCCGACGTTTCATGGCCGGGACGTTTTCGCGCCCGTCGCCGCGTCGATCGCGAAGCAGCACACCGAGCTCTACGGCGAGCCCTGCGCGCTGACCGGCAAGCTGCCGTGGGGTGGCGGCGGGCATATCGTGCACATCGACCACTTCGGCAATCTGATCTCGGATCTCCGCGGGCAGGCAGGTGCGACCGCGGTCCGCGTGGAGGGCCATCACGTCCCGATCGTGCGCACCTACGAGGATGTCGCGCCTGGCGCCGTGCTCGCGTATATCGGCTCGTCCGGTACGCTCGAGGTTGCGGTGCGCGACGGTCGCGCGGACACCCAGCTCGGCATCGCGCGCGGCGCGACTATAACGATCGACCACGAAGGACCCTACAGATGAACGAGCTCGAGATCACTGCACTGGCCGCCGGCGGAGATGGCGTCGCACGCGACGAGGGCGGACGGGTCACGTTCATCCCGCGCACTGCGGTCGGCGATCGCGTGCGCGTGAAGCTGACCAAGGAGACGAAGTCGTTCGCCCGTGGCGAGCTCGTCGAGCTGGTCACGCCGTCGGCCGATCGCGTGCAGCCGCCGTGCGAGTACTTCATCGCAGGGTGCGGCGGATGCGTGTGGCAACACATCTCTCGCCCGGCGCAGCTCGCAGCCAAGCAAGCGACCCTCGCCGGAGCGCTGCGCAAGCTGGAGGGGCTCGCGATCGAGCCCATCGCTGATCCTGCGCCGCCGTACGGCTGGCGGCGCCGTGCAAGGTTTCACATCGAGGGAGGCAAGGTCGGCCTCTACCTCGAGGGTACGCAGACGGTGATCGCCATCGCCAAGTGTCCACAGCTCGAGCCCGAGCTCGATGCGGCGCTGCGCGTGGTCGCGGCTGCGTCACCTCCCGACGGCGAGCTGATGCTGCTCCGCGGCCACAAGGGCGAGATCGTGGCTTCCGTCGAGCACGGCTGGCGTGGCGCGCCCGCGCTGATCGGCAAAGCGGGCATCGTCGGGATC
>JAYVWH010000187.1:0-6509 GCA_043786265.1 Kofleriaceae bacterium
GTCGAGTCCAAGCCCGCTGTTGACGGCTGCCGCGAGCAGACGCACCGCGTGCTTGTCGTCGGAGGCCTCTGGGCTGACAAGCTCGTCGAATAGGTGGATCAGCGTGTCCGGATCCCACGGCACGCCGTCCCAGCCAATCCAGATGTCGTTCGCATCGCCGCGCAGCTCGATCCGCGTTGCACCGGCTGCGACTGCTGCGCGGATTGCTTCGAGCACCCACGCCGCACGATCCGTGAGCTGGTATTCGCGCAGCTTCTTGATCGCGCGCGCGGCATCGACCCGGATGCGACCTTGTGAGACCTGCGGACCGGGAGCGGCTCGCCGCATGCTCAAGCGGACACCCCGATCTGCTTCAGGGTGAGCTCGAGCAGCTTGCGCGAGCGATCCGCATCGAGCAGCCCGTGCTGGAGCAGCACCGCCCGCACGAGGTGCGCTGCCGCAAGGATCGGATCCGGCGCCTCACGTGCCGCCTTGACGTGCGGATGCCCCGTCGACAGCCCGAGCACGCGCCGGCCGAACATCTGGAACGGATTCTTCACGGCGTCGTCGCGATCGAGGATGCGAATCGACGCGTCCTTGAGCGCGACCGTGCACATGTCATCGCGCGCGCCGACGAGCGTCACGAGCACGACGTCCGCGGGCGCGCGATGCACGCGGTCGAGCATCGTGCGGAAGGCAGCGACGACCGCGATATCTGTGTCGGAAGGCTCGACCAGGTCGACCCACGTCAGCTCGTGGTGGACGTCCACCAGTGTCTTGCGTTTCAGCTCCAACGCGGCCGCGAGCGACGCTCGCTCGGTGACGTGCAAGATCGCGACGCCGGAGCTCGCGAGCGCCTGGGTCAGCGGCGTGCTCGATGCGGCCGACCACACGCGGTCGGGCAACTGCTCATCGGTGACAGACGTCTTGTCGCCGATCTTGTCGACGAGAGGGAAGTGCCAGCGTCCAGGGTCCAGTTCCGCAGCGAGCGCGGCGTCGAGCAACCGGCAGTACTCGACGTAGCGGCCGAGGTCGGGAAGCTCGCGCAGCCGCTCCGACACGGCGTTCGCGAGCGTGGTCGAGACGACTTCTTTCGCCTGCTGCAGCGCGTGCCGATACGCGGCGTCGCGACGGACGTCGTCGCGGCTGATCGTATGGCCGAGCCGCGAGTCCTGAACCTTGACCGCTACCTTCGCGATCGCGTCCGACGTTGTCTCGTGCAGCATCAGGCCGTGGTTGAAGAACCCGAGGTACGGCCCGGGCTTGATCGGCAGACCAGCAACGATCGTGAGCTTCCCGTCATCGAACGTGCGCTGCACCTCGACGTGGGTGTTGCCGATCGCGAGCGGTGTGTCGATCCGCAGCTCGCGATGCTCGGGACCACGCCGTATCGATACCTCGATCGGGACACTCGCGTGACGGCACCACCGCCGCAGCGCCGCTTCGCTCGCACGTTCGAACTCATCGACCGCTCCGCGCTCGAGCGCGATCTCGAGCTCGACCGTCGTTCCGGCCTGCGTGGCGCGTCCCGCGTCGAACAGCTCGTACGTGAGGTCGCGATACAGGTGCAGCGTCAGTCGCTTGCCCTCACAGGAGGAATTGACGACGACGACCTCAGGATTCGGCGACAGGACCGAGGCGAACCCGACGCCGAACTTGCCGATCTTCGACGAGTCCTTCTCCTTCGTGGAGCGGAACAGCACGAGCAGCTGGTTCTCGATGATCTCGCGCGTCATGCCCTCGCCGCGATCGCGGACGCTGACGTGCATGCGCGCGTCAGACTCCTCGTAGACCAGCTCGACCTCGACGCTCGGCGATCCCGCGTCGATCGAGTTCTGGACCAGCTCGCGATAGAACGCATGCGGATCCGCAAACTGCGCGATGACATCGCCGACAATGCCGCCATCGCGCGGTGCCTCGGCGGCCTCGCGCGATTCTCCGTCGCGGTACGGGTCACTCATCGCCGACCCACGCGCGAACGTTCACCAACCGGTTGACCAGCGTCTCGAGCTCGGCCATCTCGTCGTCGTCCGAGCAGTTCGCGTTGTTGACGGTGTGTGTCTTGTATTTGCGGGTCACCGAGATGACGGTGTGCGACGTGTCGCTGCAGACCGTGAACGAGCCCCCCATCGAGCATGTCGTGGTGCCGTTGGTCGTCGTGCACTCCGACTTGAGCGGCAGGTTGCCGTACCCGTCGCGCTCGAAGAACTCGAGCTTGGCGAGCTCATGCTCGAGCTCGGAGATCTCCAGCTCGGTCACGTGCCCATGCCGCTCCCCGACCGCGAGCACGTTGCCTCGGCCAGTCCAGTCGACGCGCCCATCGCCATGGATCGTGATCGAATAGATCGGGCAGCTGCCCATGCACGCCGTGCGCTCGAGCTTGAGCTTGAAGCCGGGATGCGGCCGCGCCGCGGCATCCGGGTCGGTGTTGGCCAGGGACGGTTCCGTCGCCGTGGCCTCGCCACCGGTCCAGCAGCCTGCCGCTGCGAGGAGCACGAGCGCGCGCATGCGACTACGGAATCAGCTCTTGCAGGAACGCCATACCGTCGGCCTTACCACCGACGAGGCCGAGCACGAGGCTCGCGGTGCGACGCGCGAGCGGCGGCCCGCTCGTCTCGAGCTTCTTGAGCTGGATCTCTGTCGCCGCGTGGCCAGCATCGGTGCGCGACAGCGTGATGAAGGCGCCCGCCGCCACGATTCGACGCATCGCATTCGCTTCGGAATCGGCCATCAACGCAGCGAGCTTCTCCGGCGTGTTGGTCTTCGCGTAGGCGGCGGCGAGCGCCGGCAACATCGCGACGCGCACGTCATGCGACGGGTCGCGGAGCAGCGGCTCGAGCAGCTGTGCGGTCAGCGTGGCGTCGCGATCGACAAGCCCGATCGCAGCGGCTGCCGCCTGCACACGCACACGCTCCGCACGCGATGCGAGCGAGCGCTTGAGGCGCGGCGCGACGCTCTCCTTGGGCTGGATGCGCGCGATCGTGGTCAGCGCGAGCTGGCTCAGCTCCGGATCGGGGTCGCGTGCAGCGAGGGCAAGCGCGCGGTCGCGGACGTCGCCCTTGATCTTGTCCTTCTCCGCGGCGAGCCGCTCGAGCGCAGCCTTGCGCACCTGCGCGTCCGCATCGGCGAGCGCCGCACTCAGCGTCTCGCCGGGACGGATGCCCGCACCGAGCGCGGCATCGACAGCCGCTACGCGCACGAGTGGTGATGCGTCGGCGACCGATCGCTCGACGATCTCCGAGGCTCCGACCAGCTTTGCGGTGCGAAGCAAGGCGAGCTTCTCGGCCTCGTCGGCACGCTCGAACAACTTCGCCATCGCGATCGTGGCAGTCTTCGGTGCCTCTGCGCCGAGCACCCCGATCGATCGGATACCGATCAACCGGACCTCGCGGTCCTGATCTTCGAGCAAGCTGACAAGCGCCTCGCCGATCGCGGGCGGGACCTTGTTGCCCTTTCCAACGGTCAGTGCCAGCACGCGTGCAGCCGTCCCGCGAATCTCACCGTCGGGATCTTTGATCAGCTTCGCGGCGAACACGGCGCCATTCTTCGCCGGCTCGGGGCCATCGGCAATGCACTGCATGATGCGGCGCCGCACGCTGACATCCTCGTCGTCGGCGGACTTCAGCAGCGCACGGCGCGCCTCGGCGCTGCCGACAGTAGCCGCGTAACACAGTCCCTCGACGGCAATCGGATGGAGCGCCTCGTCCTCGGTGCTACGCGCACCCGCTGCGAGGAAGTCGAGCACGTAGCCCGGCTTCTTCTTCGCGAGCTTGGCGAAGATCCGGAGCGCATCACGGCGCGGTCGGCCTTTCTCCTTCCACATCTGTGCAATGCCGCCGATCGCAACGGGACCGCTCGCCCCCGTCAGCGCGGTCAGCGCGAGGCCTTCGGCCGCACCGACGCGGACCACGTAGCTCTCCGCCTTGACGATCTTGACCAGCTTCTCCTGATACGTGCGACCGAGCATGCCCGCAGCCGTAGCTGCTGCTGCGCGCACGTCGTTGTCGGGATCGTGCAGCATCTTCTCGAGCGCACCACTCGCTGCATCCTTGTTGACGCTCGCGACCTCACCCCACGCGAGCGCCATCGCGGCACGCAGCTCTTTGGCGATCTTGGTGTCGCCTTGCATCGTGGTCAGGTCACCGCCGGCACGCTCGGGATCGAGCTTCGCGTACAGCGGCAGCGCGGCAACCTTGATCGCGTCGGATTTGGAGTTGAACGCGCCGCGTGCCGCGTCGACGAGGTTCGGGATTTTCGGCAGCGGCGCCTCGAGCTCGCGCAGCGTCTCGATCGCGAACTTGCGCGGCTCCAGTGGTGCGCGCTCGTTGACGACAAGCAAGTTGACGAGTGCCGTGCCGGCCGCAATCGGATCGCGCGTCATCGCGCTGCGGATCTGATCCTCGGCGCGCGCCTTGAGCGGCTTGGATGCTTCCTGGTCGGTGAGCACCGCGATCGCTGTCGCGACCGACGGCCCGCTGCCAGCGTCAGCGGCGGCCGCGGAGACCTCGTTCTGCAGCTCGCGCCGTGCCGACGCATCGGTGGTCTTCTCGAGAGCCGCAATGAACAACGTCTTGCCGCGCTCCCCGAGCAAACGCACGGACGAAAATGCGATGCGGCGAAGCTCGGCGTCCTGGGAGATGAGCGCCTTGACCAGGGTGTCCTGATAGACGTCGGTCCGCCGTTGCGCGGCCGATCCGGCGACGGCGACGGCCGCGCGCTGGACGGCGGGCTGAGTCATGCCGAGCGCGGACTCGACGAACAAAATCTCGGCGGGGGTGCCACGCGCGATCGGACGCAGTGCCGTCAGTAGCTCCGCGAGATCCTCGGGATCTTTCGCGGCCTTCTTGAGTGACTCGAGCGCCTGATCGCTACCGGTGGTCGCATAGTCGACGAGCCCGGCGAGCTGCGGCGCCATGATCGCCTTGAGCTGGGTCGCCCAGTCGCCCTTGCCGCTGCCGAGATCGTGGTCGGAGATCTTGCCCCACATCTCGGGCGCGACCATCGCGCGCGTGAGGCCGGTATCGGCGACGACGCGACCGTAGCCGCTACCGGGCAGCCAGCCAAAGCTCGACAGTCCCGAGCGACCACCCCGGACCAAAATGTGATCGCCGCCCGGCGCGGGCTCGAGATCGAAGAACACGCGACCACGCATGCTGATCAAGATCAGGAACATGATCACGAGCGGCACGGCGGCGACCGCGCCCGCGACCATCATGTAGTAGCGCTTGGAGCGCGAGACGACCTCGACCTCGGCGGTCGACGACGGCTCGATGCCCTCGTGGCGCAGCGAATACAGCTCGAACAACGTGAGCCGGCCACGAGTCTGGATCTTCGAGCCCAGCAGATCGAAAGCGCGCCGTGCAGCCGCGCGCGCAGGTGCACCGAGGATGCGCACGCGGGGCGTGAGCACCTCGTGGCGAAGCATCCACGACGTACCGGTCGCGTCACCGCGCACGATCACACCGCGGCCTTCGAGGGCGCCGAACGCGCTCTGCGCAAAACCGGGTTCGATGTTGGTGCGACGAATCACTTCGTCGGCCGCTACAGCACCGTGCGCACCTGCGGCCAGCTCGGCGCACAGGCGCAATGCAGAGCGCTCGTTGCCGGTCGTGCGACAGGCATCGTGCAGCCACGCTTGTTCGAGCTCGCTCGCACCGCCGAGCTTCTTGAGTGCGGGGATGTTCGTGATGTGAAGATCGCGCATCGCCATCGCGGCGATCTGCAGATCCGCGGCGAGCAGCCCCTGTCCGGCGTCGAGGCCGCGCACGACCGCGTCGGCGAGCTGCGGATCCGCGGCGACGCCCGACAGCGACAGCACGCGATCGAAGATCACGCTCGCGGGCTGTGCCGCGATGCGCGGAAGCTCGTAGCGGTTGGACGGCGGGAACAGCGAACCGGTGCGACGCTCGAGGACGCCGAGCGTATTGAGACGCTCGCTCGCGCACACGAACAGAAACCGTGCGCGGCCCGAGGACCGGCTGACGACCTTCGCGAATAGCTCGGAGATCTCGGTGATCACGCGTTCGTCGTGCGTCGCGAGGTCGATGTCATCGATGATGAAGATGAACTGCTGGCCCGCGACCGCGTTGGACACCGCGCGCGTGATGAAGGCGACCGAGGTCTCACCCTGGTTCGGCTGGATTCCGAACGCCGAAAGACCGGCCGCAAAGCTGTTCGCCGGATTGGCGAGCTCCTCGCATGCCATCGCGACGACGCCATGGTCGCGCAGGTGTGGGATGAGGCCCGCGCGCACCAAGGACGTCTTGCCCACACCTGGCTCGCCGAATAGCAGACCGGCGCGAAAGCCGTCGGCCGTAACCATGCGCGCGAGCTCGTCTCGTTCTGCCTCACGGCCCTGCCACACGTCACGCTCTGCCTCGCCGAACGGATCGAGGCCCCGCAACGGCGAGACCGTTCCCGGATAGGTCGCCACCGCCATCGGCGGAACTATAGACCAGGAACCGGCGGCACTGGCAGCGCGCGTCGTTTATGCTCGACGGATGGGGCCTCTCCGCGCGGTTGCGATCGAT
>JAYVWH010000188.1:0-2978 GCA_043786265.1 Kofleriaceae bacterium
TGTTCTCGAGCTCGATCTCCTTGGCGACGGTGACGCCGTCCTTGGTGACCGTGGGTGCGCCCCAGCTCTTCTCGATCACGACGTTGCGGCCACGCGGGCCGAGGGTGACCTTCACCGCGTTGGCGAGCGTGTCGACGCCGGCCTGGACGCGCGCGCGCGCCTTCTCGTCAAAAATAATGTCTTTGGCAGCCATGATACGTGTCCTTTTTCCTTACGACTCGATGACGCCGAGGACTTCATCCTCGCGCACGATGATGTGTTCCACGCCGTCGACCTTGATCTCGGTCCCCGCGTACTTGCCGAACAGGATCCGATCGCCCGCCTTGACGTCGAGCTTGACCAGCGTGCCGTCCTCGGTGCGCTTGCCCGAGCCGACTGCGATCACGTTGCCCTCGAGGGGGCGCTCCTTGGCCGAATCCGGAATGATGATGCCACCACGGGTCTTCTCGGCTTCTTCAACACGACGGACCAGAATGCGGTCCTGCAGCGGGCGAACGTTCATGAGATTGCTCCTGAGCCTGAAAGTCTGAGTTCGGGATTTTGTTAGCACTCGCGAATGACGACTGCTAACGGCCACGAGATAAGCCCTAACTGGGCGCGGCGCAAGGGGTACGGGTCAACGTTTCCCTACATCACCCCCGCTCCGGAAAGCCGGGGAAGAGCCCAACGATTTCGACAAGATGTTGCGCCGAACCCTAGGGCTCTGAAACATCAAAGGATGGACCTAACGTTGGCCGCTTCAGTGGATGAGTTCTTCCATGAGGTAGTGACCGACGCCCTGTCGGTCGTGCATCTCGATGCCAGCGAGCCCGCCAGCTGGTACCTCGTGGGCCTGCTGGGTGACATGACCCGCCACCGCCTCACGGACGAGCCGCTGGGGCCGAAGCTGGCTCAGCCGGGAGCGGAGGCCGGGGAGCGGGTGAAGACCCTCAAGCAGGTCGGCGATACCTCGCTCTACGTCGCGGGGTTCTTCGCCGAGTCGCTGACCCGGTCCCTGGTCGATGTCGACTACTACATGGGGATTGGCCAAAGCGCGTACGCGCAGCTCGCGCGCAGTCTGGGTGCGCAGGCGACATTGACCGAGGTCTACGAGGAGCTCGCGGAGAAGTTCCCGCAGTTCGTCGACGTCCTGGCGCAGGTCCGCAAGCGGGTCGATTTCGCGACGCCCGATGTCGGCAAGCTCTACGAGATCTGGCTGCGCACGCGTGACGAGTGGATCGAGCGCAAGCTGCGCGCGCTCGGGGTGCTCGTCGATGTCGACCACAAGGTAATCCAGTAAGTGCGCACCCTGGCCCGCGTCCAGCGTGGCCTCGAGGCGCTGTACCGCGTCGAGACCGGGGTCGCGGTCGATGACTTCATGATCGACGAGCACACGCGCGACGGGTTCGCACCATCGCGCAAGCCGCGCGAGCAGCTGCTCGTGTGCGAGATGGACGGCGAGATATCGCTCGCGCTGTTCGTCGATCCGTCCGCGCTCGAGAACCTCGCGGCGAATGACCCGTCGCGCCAGCTTGGCGATCACAATCTCGGTGACTTCCTGCTCGCCATCGAAGGGGTCAGCCACTTCATCTATGCCATCTGCTGCGCGCGCGCCGAGCGACCCGTCACCCAGATGGAGCTCGAGCTGCAGGCCGAGGTCGACAAGTACGTGACCTGCCTGCTCGCGACCGACGCCGCGCCCGCCCAGTCCAACACCTTACGCCGGCGCCTGTTCGGGGACGCCGACTACGAGCCTGACCTCGACGCGGACGAGCGGGAGCGCTACCGCGCCGCGAACGACAACGCGAGCCGCTATGCGGCCTGGCTCGAGGCGACCTATGTCGCGCCAGGGCGCATTCCCGACATGCTGGGAGAGCTGAGACGCTTCTATCGGCAGGGACTCGCTGCAAAGCTGGCATCGATAGCCCGCGCCGCCTGAACGATCCGTATAAGCTCGACAGGTGGACCCGAGGGCGTCGGCCATCAAGGTGCTGGTATGCGCGCAGACCGATGTCGGTCGCACGCGTCAGACCAATGAGGACGCCTGCTCGGTCACCGAGCTCGAGACCGGCCAGCTGATCGATGCAATCGGCGCCGACCGCACCGTCGAGTGCGGCTCCAAGGGCGTACTTCTCGCCGTGTCTGACGGCATGGGCGGTCACCAGGCCGGCGAGGTCGCGAGTGCGCTCGTGCTCGAGTCCCTGCAGCGCGAGCTCGCGCAGGACGCGAAGGGCCCGATCCACAAGCACCTCGAGGAGGCGGTGCATCGTGCGAACCGCCGGGTTCATAACGCGGCACGCTCCGCGGAGCGCCACGGCATGGGAGCGACGCTGACAGCGATCTTCATTCGCGGGACCGAGGCGTACATCGCCGAGGTCGGTGACTCGCGTGGCTACTTGCTGCGCAATGGCCGCCTGCGCCAGGTCACGCGTGACCAGAGCATGGTGCAGATGCTCGTCGATCAGGGTGTGATGTCCGCCGAGGACGCGAAGCGTGCGCCCGGCAAGAACGTGATCCTGCAGGCCGTGGGGCTGTCGCCGGACGTGCGCGTCGCGATCGGCAAGCTCGAGCTGCGTCGCGGTGATCGCCTGCTCTTGTGCTCCGACGGAGTATCCAACCAGATCGAGGACAGCGAGCTGCGCGACATCCTCACCCGTAGCGAGCCGCGCCAGGCATGCGAGACGATGATTGCCCTCGCGAACGACCGCGGTGGCGACGACAACGAGACCGTGATCGTCGCTGACGTCCTCGGCGAGGAGCTGCCCGAGGTCGACGAATACGAGACCGTGACGTCGACCTTCGAGATCTTGCAGGCATTCGAGGCCCGGCCAACCGGCAAGCCGCGGCGCCGGCAAGGGGGCCTCGCCCAGCCGATCACGGGCGACGCGTCCCTGGCGGATCAGTTCACCCCGCCGCACGGTGAGACGCTGCCGAAGCCGAGTGCGGTGATCATCGAGGAACCGACTCCGATGATGGATCGGCCGCCGGAGCCACCGCCA
>JAYVWH010000189.1:0-2080 GCA_043786265.1 Kofleriaceae bacterium
GCGGCTTGCCGTTAGCGGGCATCACGACCTGTTCACAGTCGCCGCCGGTCATGCTGGTGTCGATCGTGATGCCTGGAGTCCAGTCGTTCTCGACGCCCGGTTGCAGGCAGATGTTCAGAAACCCGCCCGCGTACATGCCGTAGCAAGCCCATGCTGCATCGGGGTCCAGCGTCGCATCCGCGCTGTCGTCGACCGCGCCGCCGTCGTGACCGTGTAGCTTCACCCGATCGAGGTTGAGGACATTGTCGCATCCAGCGAGCAAGGTCGCGACGATTGCAAATCCGCGGAGCACGCCTGATTGTACAGCGGTCACGAGGATGCGTGACGCCGAATGAGGGCGAGGATGTCCTCGCCGAAGCGAGCGAGCTTGGCGGGGCCCAGGCCCGGAATCTGCGCGAGCTCCTGCATCGACATCGGCCGCCGCGCATCGAGCGCCGCGATCGTGGCGCGCTGGAACACCATGTACGACTTCCACTTGAGCTGCCTTGCCTTCTGCTTGCGGTAGGCGTCGAGGGCGAGCTTGATGCCGTGGAACGTCCGCGTGGGACCGGACGTGCGCGCGGCCCGTGCCGTGCGCGGAGCGCTACGCGGGGTCGGCAAGGCGAGCATCGGGAACTTGCGGCCGCGGCGAACCAGCTTGCGGTCGCGCAGCAGCACTTCAATCGTCGCGGCGATCACTTCCTCGGTGTGTGCGGCGAGGGCGCCGTGATGCGGGATGTGGAGCAAGCCCGCGGCGGTGACGCCCTTGGCCTGGCTGCCGCGCAACGCCTTGACGAGGTTGCCCTTACCGACGGCGCGATCGATGTGCGTGAGGGTGTCGACGATGATCTGCTGTTCGTATGCGGCGAGCGGCGCGGCGACCTCGCGCACCGGCAGTGCGAGCAGTGCATCTGGATCGACGCACGCATCGCACGTGCCGCACGCAGCGTGATCGTCGGTGCCCGTGAAGTGCGAGCACAGCAGTTGCTGACGGCACGTGCGCGCGTGGGCGTAGCGCTCGATCGCCGCGAGCGCGGACTCGACGCGCGGATCGATGCCGGCGCGACTGCGATCACTCAGGCGGCGCTGGGTCACCATGTCCCCGGGCCCGAACAGCATCAGACAGGCGCTTGGCTGTCCGTCGCGACCGGCGCGGCCGGCTTCCTGGTAGTAGGCCTCGACGCTGCCGGGCGTCTGGAAGTGGATCGTGACGCGGACGTCGGGATAGTCGACGCCCATGCCGAACGCGCTCGTGGCGACGAGCACGCGCGTGCGCCCGGCGGCAAACGAGGTGTGTATGCGATCGCGCGCGAATGCGGTACGGCCCGCGTGATAGTGACCGGCTGCGAAGCCCGCGCTGCGCAGCTCGCCGGCGACGGACTCGGTCTTCTTGCGCGTGCTGCAGTAGATGATCGCGCGTCCAGCGCCGGTACGGCCACGCAGGCCCGCACGCTCGAGCGCCTCGATCGTCGCAGCGACGCGCTCCTCGTCGGTGCGCGCATGGCGGACGGAGAACGCGAGATTCGCGCGCCGGAAATCACCGCGCACGAGCACGGGGTCGCGCAGGCCGAGCGAGCGGCCGAGCTCGGCCATCACGCGCGGGGTTGCAGTCGCGGTCAGTGCGATCAGCGGTGCGTCGACCACGTCGCGCAGCTCGGCGAGCCGCATGTACTCGGGGCGGAAGTCGTGACCCCATTGACTCACGCAGTGCGCTTCGTCGATCGCGACCAGGGCGATGCGCGTGCGTCCGAGCAGCCGCTTGAAGCTATCGAGCGCGGCACGCTCGGGAGACACGTAGAGGAGGGTGAGCTCGCCGCGCAGGAATCTCGCAATCACCTCGCGCTGCTCGTCGTCCTCCTGGTGGCTGTGCAGGGCGGCCGCGGCGACGCCACGCGCCACCAGGGTGTCCACCTGGTCGGTCATCAGCGCGATCAGTGGTGACACGACGAGCGTGGTGCCGCGCCCTTCGCGAAAGAATGTGATCGCGGGTACCTGGTAACACAGCGACTTACCGGCGCTGGTCGGGAGCAGGACCAGGGCATCGCGCCCGGCGACCACCGCATCGACCACCTCGGCCTGGCCGGAACGGTATGTTTCGTAG
>JAYVWH010000190.1:0-8376 GCA_043786265.1 Kofleriaceae bacterium
CTCGACGTGCTGCTCGGCCGGCTCGGTAGCAAGGGGACAGAGGCGATCGAGCACGTCGAGCTTGCGATCACGCGCGTGAAGGCTGCGATCGAGAAGGTCGATCCGCTGCTCGCCGCGATCGATGCGATCCAGCAGCGCATCGAACGCGGTGAGGGCTCACTGCTCAAGCTCTCGAGCGACCCCGAGTTCCCCGAGGACGCCAAGGAGCTGGGCAAGATCCTCAAGCGTCACCCGTGGCGGATTCTCCAACACCCGATCCGATGACCTCGCGCGGCTTCGGCTCGGCTCAGAAGCCCGGCGTCTCCATCGGACCCGCGGACTTCCCGGTGATGAACTGCTGGACGACGGGGTCTTCGGAGGCGCGCAGCTCGGCCGGCGTCGCGACGACGTGAACGATGCCGCGGTAGATGAAGGCAACACGGTCGGCGATACCGAAGATCGACGGCGGGTCGTGAGAGACGACGACGGCGGTGACGCCGAGCTTGTCGGAGAGCTCTCGGATCAGGCGATCGATGCGGCGCGCGCTGACGGGATCGAGGCCGGTGGTTGGCTCGTCGAAGAGGACGACGTCGGGGCCGAGGGCCAATGTCCGGGCGATCGCTGCGCGCTTGCGCATGCCGTCGGATAGCTCGGCTGGATAGCGGTCGGCGTAGTCGGCCATGTAGACCTGGGCAAGGCGGACCTTGGCCTCGACGAGCGCCTCCTTGTGGCGCATCGACTGGTGCTTGCGGAGGGGCAAGGCAACGTTCTCGGCGAGGGTCATCGAGTCGAACAGGGTCGAGCTCTGGAAGACCATGCCGATGCGTTTGCGTAGCGGCTCGAGCTTCGCCTCGGGAATCTGATCGACGCGCTTGCCGTCGAACCAGATCTCGCCTCCGTCGATACGGAGCAGGCCGATCAGGTGCTTGATCGTGACCGACTTGCCGACACCGGAGGTCCCGATGATGAACATCACCTCACCCTTGTGGACGGCGAGGTTCATGCCCTTGAGCACGGCCTTGCCCGAGAAGCTCTTGGTGACGTTCTTGAACTCGATGTACGCGGCGTCGCTCACAGGTCACCGCCCCAGATGAACAGGGCCGTCGCCGACAGGACGAAGTCGAGCATGATCACTGCGAAGCTCGAGCCGATCACCGCGGCGGTGGTCGCCCAGCCGACACCCTCGGAGCTGCCGCGTGCGCGCAGGCCGCAGAACCCGGCAACGACCGGAATTGCGGCGCCGTAGGACAGGGCCTTGGCCAGGAACAGGAGCAAGTGATGCCACTGCAGCAGCTGTAGGTCGAAGAAGAGGTGCGGGTTGACGCCGTACGAGTACAGGGCGGTGAGACCGCCCGCCGCGAACATGACGGCGCCGCCGAGGACCGACAGCATGAGGGTCATGATGACGCTCGCGATGAACCGCGGCACGATCAGGTAGTCGATCGGGAGCACGCCACTCATGCGCAGCGCATCGATCTGCTCGGTGACCTTCATCGAGCCAATCTCGGCGGCAATGCCGGCGCCGACGCGCGTGGCCAGCATCAGCGCCGTCAGCGTCGGTCCGAAGTCGGAGACGATCAGCCGGATGTACTGGGTGCCGACCTGCGAGTAGTCGCCCGTTATGCGCGACAGCTGCAGGCACGCTTCGAAGGTCATCACCATGCCGATGAAGCCCAGCGTCACGATGATGAACAGGAGCGACTTGTTGCCGATCGAGTACAGCTGGCGTGCGAGCTCGCCCGTCGGACGACCGCGCCCGCCACGGCTGCGCGAGAATCCGCGCAGGATGCCGGCGATCGTCGAGACGTAGACCATCCACAGCTCGACGCCTGCGCGCGCCGCGTCGACGACGACGGCGCCTAGATTCGAGATCTTGGTGGAGAGGTAACTCATCCCATCGTGTAGGTGATGAAGAAGTCGAGCAGCATGATCGACACGGCCGCTGCGACGACTGCGGCATTGACCGCCTTGCCGACACCAACCGCGCCGCCGCGAACCGTGACACCGAAGTAGCAGCTCGAGACCGCGATCGAGAGGCCGAACGCGAACGACTTGTAGACTCCGTGCAGGAAGTCGTGCGGCGTCAGGTTGTCGGCGAACGAGTAGTACATCGTCGACCAGTCGATATCGAGCATCGTGCGTGCGACGACGGATGCACCGAGCAGCGCGACGAGGTCGCCGACGATCGTGAGCACGACGAGCATCACCATCATCGAGATCACGCGCGGCACGACGAGGTAGCGGATCGGATCGATCGCAAGCGCGCGCAGGCCGTCGAGCTGCTCTGTCACGGTCATCGTGGCGAGCTCGGCGGTGTTGTTGGCGCCGACGCGGCCCGAGAACATCAGTGCGATCAGGATCGGTCCGATCTCTCGCAGCACGGCGAACCCGGCGCCCCAGCCCGCGAGCGACGTCGCCCCGAGCTTCTTCACGAACGGCCCGGTCTGTAGCGTCATCAGGCCGCCGGCGAAGAACGCCGTCAGCACGACGATGGGAACGGACTTGTTGCCCATCTTGTAGAGGTTCTTGAACAGCTCGCGCCGATCGATCCGCGGCGGGATCAGGGCGCGTAGCACCTGGGAGGTGAGCACGATGATCCCGCCAACCTCCTCGGCGATCGTGGTGGCCCCCGCTCCGACGCTCGCGATGAACTTCCCGCCGATCACGCGCTGGCCTCGGTGTCGTCGGCCTCGGTCGCTGCATCGGTCGGCCTCGTCTCGTCGAGCGGGCCGGTCAGATCGCCGCGCACGAACTGGCGCACGACAGGATCGGGTGCGTCGGCGATCGTCGCTGCAGGACCGCGATAGAGGATGTGGCCGTGGTAGAGGAACGCGATCTCGTCGACGAAACCCGCGAGTGCCACGACGTCCGACGACACCGCGAGCACGGTCGCACCCGTGCGCAGCTGATCGGCAGCGAGCAGGTCGTAGATCTTCTGCGTCGTCACCGGATCGAGGCCCGCCGTCGGCTCGTCGTAGATCACGATCTCGGCGTCCGCGACCGTCGCGCGCGCGATGCCTACGCGCTTCTTCATGCCGCCCGAGAGCTCGCCGGTCAGCTTGTGCTCGCTGCCCGCGAGACCGACCGCACGCAGCCGGGCCTCGACCCGCACTTTGATCTCGTCGGCAGTGAGCCCGCCGCGCTGCTGAAGTGGGAAAGCGACGTTGCCCGCAACGGTGAGGAAGTCGAACAGCGCGTAGTTCTGGAACAGCATGCCGATCCGCTGGCGCAGGTCGCCGAGCTGGACTTCCTGACGACCTACGACGCTCTCACCGAGCACGCGGATCTCGCCGCGCTCGGGCTGCTCGAGGCCACAGGCGAGCTTCAGGATGACGCTCTTTCCCGATGCGGCGGGACCGATCAAGCCGAGCTTCTTGCCCGGCGCGACGGTGAGCGAGATACCGCCAAGGACGTGGCGATGCCCGAACCGCTTGTGGACGTCGACGAGCTGGATCGCAGGTCCTACGGACATCGCTGCTCCGCCGACAGCGAACCAACGTCGTCGATGTACTTGGAGTCGGGGTCGAGCTTGCGCAGATCTGCAATCGCGCGGCACGTGCCTGGCTTGTCACCTGACTTCGCGAGCGTGACTGCAAGCTCGTACAGCGCGTCGTCGCGCAGGATCGAGGCGGGGTAGTTCTTCGGTAGCTTGCGGAATGCCGCCGCAGCGCCGGGCAGGTCGCCGAGGTTGTCGCGCAGGATCCGGCCGAGCTCGAGCTGAGCATCGTCGAGCCAGATCGAAAAATAGCTTCCGGCGCCGAACGCGACCTCGCGCGTCTTCAGCAGCCCACGCAGCCGGGTGACCGCGCCTTGGTAGTCACCGAGCTGCTTGGACAAACGCGCGGCGTGCCAGCGCGCGTCGTCGCGCAGCCCGCTCGACGGGTAATCGGTATAGACGCGGTCATAGAGCGCGCGTGCGGCATCGGGGCGCGCGAGCTCCTTGTCGTTCAGCTGTGCGAGCGACCACACGAGGTTGTCGGCGACCCGTGTGTGCGCGAGCGAGGTGAGGACCTTGCCGAGCTCATCGGCGAGCGCTTGTGGATTGCGCGCACGACCATCGTCGACGAGCGACTTGAGCGCATCTGCGGCGAACGGCTCGTCGGGATAGTCGGTCACCACGCGCCACAGTAGTGTCCACGCCTCGACCTCGCGCTAGTCCTCGAGCATGAGCGCGCCAGCGCGGTAGGTCGCGGTTGCGCCAGTCATCCGGTCGTCGGCGACGCGCGATGGGATGGCGACGTAGGCGGCGATCGCCGCATCCGTGCGTCCAGCGCGTTCGAGGGTCTGGGCCTCGCCGAGCCATGCCTCGGAGCACGCCTGCGTCGCGCGGCGCTGGGGCCGCAGGCGCTTGCACGTGACCTGCGCACTCCGGTAATCCACGAGCGCGCCGTCGATGTCGCCCTGATCGACGCGTCGCTCAGCCGCCGCGAGCTCCGGCAGTGTTGCCGGCGCCGAGCAGCCGAGCGCGAGTACAACCACCAGCGCGCGCATGTCAGATCTTGGCGGCGATTCCTGTCAGGACATCGGCGGCCCGCATCACGGCTTCACGCGTGACATCGAGGTGACACACCACGCGAATCTGATGCTGCACGACGAGGCTGGCGTGCGGGCGGGAAGACACCGTGTTGGCGCCGACCAGCACACCCTCCTCACGCGCGAGCTCGATCCACGCGGCGACCGTGCCGCGCTCGACGCTGATCATCACGATGTTGGTCTGAACCTTCGTGAGATCGATACGCAGCCCCGGCACTGGGGCGAGCGCTTCCGCGAACGCACGCGCATTGGCGTGATCCTCGGCGATGCGGGGGCGGTTGTGCTCGAGTGCGAACAGGCCCGCGGCGGCGAGCAGGCCCGCCTGGCGCATACCGCCACCCTGCATCTTGCGCAGGCGATGGCACGCCTTGATCAGCGGCTTCGATCCGGCGACGAGCGAGCCAATCGGCGCGCCGAGACCCTTGGACAGGCACACGCTGATCGAATCGAAGCCAGCGGCGAGCTCCTTCTCGCTCACGCCCGTCGCCGCGGCCGCATTCCACAGGCGTGCGCCGTCGAGGTGAAGCGTCATGCCGAGCTGCTTCGTAGTGGCGACGACGTCGGCGAGCCGCGCGCGGTCCCAACAGGTGCCGCCAGTCATGCCGTGCGTGTTCTCGACCTCGACGACGCGCGTTGCCGACTGGTACGGATCGTCGGACTTGTACGCGTCACGAATCTGATCGCCGGTAAATGTCCCGTCGTCGCCGATCGCCTGGGTCTGCAGACCGGCCAGTGCGGCGAGCGCACCGGACTCGTGACGCCACACGTGGGCGCCCGCCCCGATGATGACCTCGTCGCCGGGACGCGTCTGCGCGCGCAGCGCGATCTGGTTCGCCATCGTGCCGCTCGGGACAAACAGCGCTGCCTCTGTTCCGAGCAAGTCTGCGATGCGCTCCTGCAGCGCGTTGACGGTCGGGTCATCTCCGTACACGTCGTCGCCGACCTCGGCGTTCGCCATCGCCAGCCGCATCGCCGCCGACGGACGCGTGACGGTGTCGCTGCGCAGATCGACGGGCGCGGGCATGGCCGCGAGCCTAGCACCGTCGGTTACGGCGTATCGCTGACCGGCGGCCCATCGTCCTTGGGCTTGTCGTCCGGCTTGGGCTCGGCCTTGGGCGGCGCTTTGGGCGGTTCCTTCGGCGTCGGCGCGGGAGCGGGGCTGCCGAGCTCGGCCCGCAACTTGCGCTCGAGCTTCGTCAGCATTTCGATTTCGACCCATGTGGGGCGGTCCTCGATCTGGATCACGAAGCGGACGAGCTTGCGGCCATCTTGAACGACGTCGACGACCTCGAGCGAGCCGCGGAATGTCTTGTTGTCCTCACGGTACTCGAAGATCACGAAACCGGCGTCGGCGTCCTTCTCGACCAGCTTGAGCTTGGCGTCGATGCGCAGGAAGCGGACGGCAGCGGGCCACGCCTGCTCCCGTTGGTAGGCGAGCGTCTTCTCGGAGCGCGCGTCAGCCGCTCGCGTTGCGAGCGTGAGCAGCAGGGCAGCGAGGAGGGCGCGCATGGCCCGATGGTCGCTACTTCTTCTCGGCGTCGCCAATTTTTTTCGCGTCCCACAGATCGTGGAACGACACGTACCTCGTCGCGAGCCCGACGGCGCCGCACAGCACGTACCACAGCACCTGGAGGCCGTAGTGGACGTTGGCGAACGCAAAGGCGGTGCCGTAGATCGCGTTGGTCTTCGTCGCAGCGCCGGGCAGGTACAGCGACAGGCCGAGCAGCGTGAACCACTGGAACTGACCGACGAGGCCGGGCGAGTTCGGCAGCGTGATGCCGACGGCGACAAGCCCCATCGTGGCAAACGCGCCGACGACCGTCAGCGGCAGGTGAAAGCCAACCGCGAGGACGTACACGCCGAGCCCGTTACACGTCCAGTACAGGATGCTCCACGCGACGAACTTCGCGAGATTGGGCTTGTCGCGCATGACTTCAAAGCCACGGATCATCTCGAGCAGTTTGATCTCGATCTTCGTGGCGATGCGCGGCGCGATGCGCGGCAGCAGCGACAGCCTGAGCCATAGCCGCACCGACTTCTCGGGCCACTTGAGCGCGCCGACGATGAACACCATCGCGAGCGCGAAGACGCCAAGTGCGGTGTACGCCGTCGGCATCATCCAGCCGGGCGAGTGCGGGCCGCGCAACGAGAAGAACGCGAAGAACACGAGGAGCGATACGAGGAGACCGTCGACGATGCGCTCGACGGCAACGGTGCCGAGCGCCGCCGATGCAGAGATACCGCGCTTGCGCATGAGGCCGGGCCGCACGAACTCGCCGAGCCGAGCGGGCAGGGCGAGGATCGCCATGAAGCCGACCGAGCTGATCGCGAGCAGCGGTGCGGCCGGGATGCGAACGCCGAGCGGCGCGAGCAGGTACTTCCAGCGCAGTGCGCGGGTGAGGTGCACGACGACGAGCAGTCCGAGGTAGGCGGCGAGGTACGGCGCGAACGTCGCGAAATCGAGCGCATCAAATGCGGCGCCGAGCTGCGCGCGGACGGCGGCATCGGGCCACACGAGCCACATGCACAACGCGAGCATGGCAAGCGAGAGACCTAGGTTGATGGCGAGCTTCACGTGTCAGTCCGGGAGGTCGCCGGCGAGGATCGCCCGCGGTGCGTGATCGAATAGCCGGACGACGGTCGCGTGTCCGAATTTCTTGTCGATCCACTGGATGCCCGAGGTCGCCTGCTGGAGGTCGCCGACCTGATGAGCGTCGGTGGCCACGCACGTCGCGAGCCCGATCTCCATCAGGTGCCGTGCGGCCTTCATCTCGCGCTTGCCGTGAAAACCACCGAGCGCGCCGAGGTCGATCGCGAATGCGCAGTGAACGCGGAGCTGGCGGGCGAGCTCGTCGTTGTCCCACAGTGCGTGATAGCGCTCGGGGTGGGCGAGCACCGGGACCTTGCCGGCCATGCGCCATTTGAACATCTGGTCGATCATCCCGGGCGGCATCAGCGCAGGTGGAATCTCGACCAGGAACGCCGAGGTTCCGCGGTAGTGCGGGATGGTGTTGTCAATGACCCGCTTGTAGAACACATCGTCCCACATGTTCTCCGCCCCAAGCCGGAGCGTGGGGTGGTGGGGTTGGCGGAGGGTCTCGAGCCGCGTCAGCGTCGACTCGATCAGATCCCAGGCCGGCAAATACTGAGACGCCTTCTGATGGGGCGTCACGCACTGCTCCGTGATCCCGAGGGCGGCGAGGCCCTCGAGGAGGGCCAGCGCGGCCGGCTCGTCGGGAGCGCCGTCGTCCAGGCCGTACAGCACGTGGCTGTGGAGATCGACGAAGCCCATGGAGGATGGCGGGTGTAGCGCAGGCCGTTACGGCGTACAATGCTGCTTCCCCGCCCAACTGCGCGACCTCATTGCCCGCCGAGATCGTGCGTGTTAGAGATCGAAGAGCCCGGGTAACCGGGCAAAGGACCGACCATGGCTCAGGGTGAGAAGCGCGAAAATTCTGTTTTGTTCTCTCTGCGCGAGCTCCGTCAGATCGAGGAGAACCGCGTCCAGGAAGAGGAGCACGCCGTCAAGAGCGCCGATGAGGCGCGCCAGAAGGCGAAGGACGACGCCGAGAAGCGCCGCCGCGATGAAGAGGACGCCAAGATCCAGGCCGAGCGCGATCACCAGCGCCAGATGGAGGAGGCCAAGCTGAATGCAGACCGCGAGGCACGCCTCAAGGTCGAGTCGGCCGAGGCGCAGGAGCGCGCCCGCCAGCAGGCAGCGCTCGAGCAGCAGCGCATGCAGCAGGAGATGGAGCTACGCCGCGCCGAGGTCGCGAAGAAGCGCCCGACGTGGATGCTCGCGGTCACCGGCTTCGCGCTGGTCGCCGCGATCGGTCTCATCTTCTTCGCCGTCCAGCGCATGCG
>JAYVWH010000191.1:0-2478 GCA_043786265.1 Kofleriaceae bacterium
CTTGGTCGACGAGCCCGACTCCGACCTTGTCGGCGATGCCCTTGTAGAAGAACGCGCCGCGAATGTAGGGCGCGTTGCTGAACAGGCCATCCTTGATGATGTCGATCGCGCCGCACGACTGCGGCCACACCGGCTCGGTGCCCGGGATGCCGCTCAGCTGTGAGGCATAGCCAGACCACACCGCCGCGCCAACCGACGGTGCAACGACATCGAGTGCGCGCGCCGCGAGGTAGGTCACGGTGCCCTCGCTCAGCACGAAGTCTTCCCAGCACTGGATCCGGATCCCGTCGCCGTACCAGCCATGCGCGGCCTCGTGGACGTTGGTCTCTTCGTCGGTGAGCGACTCGGAGCCGACGTGCCAGAACGGATGGTGCTCCATGCCGCCAAGGCCACCGCGGCCCCAGTTGACGTCGACGGTGCCAGCCTTGGGGCCGAACCGATACGGGCCGATATTCTTCTCGAACCAATCGAAGGCGGCGAGGAGGTTCGCCGTTCCCTGCATTGCTTGTGTCGCGCGATTGGGGCGATGCCACACCGAAAGCTGCGTGCCAGCAGTCGTCGTCCCGAGCGGAAGCTCGGTGTACGTGTCGACGCTCCATGCGATCATATAGGACGGCGCCTCCGTGACCGTCGCCGGAAATACCGCGGTCTTGCCGGCGGGCACGTTAGCGAGCGCGAGCGAGAACGTCGTGCCGTCGCTGGGGTCGGAGTGACAGGGAAACAGGTTGCCGCAGAAATACGGCCACACCAGCGTGTAGCCGACCGTCGACACGCCATCGAAGTGCGTGTGGTTCACGTAGTGAAACGCCAGGTCGACGCCGAGCTCGTCGGTGCTCGCCGGCAGCGCGAGATCCATCTGCTTGCCCGTCACCGCGTACGGCACGCTGACGCTGTCGATCATCAGGTCCCCGACCTCGAGCGACGCGCCCGGTATGTCGTCGGCGGAGAACACGATCGTCGCGGTTCCCGACAGTCCCGTCACGTCGAACGCGAGCTGCGTGTCGAGGATCTCTCGCGCGAGATTCGCGGTCGGCGTCAGGCCGGCATCAGGGGTGGCCCCGTCATCACCGCACGCGGCAACGACCAGGACGACAGCAAGGGCAGGGCGCATGACGCGGGCGAATCTACACGCCCACCTGCGCGCCTCCAACGACTACTTAGTAGCGCTTCACCGACGGGTCGACGTGCTGCGACCAGGCGTCGATACCGCCCGCGATATTGAACACCTGCTTGAAGCCCAGCTTGAGGAAGTGCTCGGCGGCGGCGCGGCTGCGACCACCGTGGTGGCAGACGAACGCGAGCGGGGTGTCCTTCGGCAGGCCCTCGACCGCGGCCATCGCGGCGTCATCGAGGATCTTGCTCGTCGCGATCACGGCGACCTCGCGCTCCTTCGGCGTGCGGACGTCGTAGAGCTCCTTGACCTTGCCGCTGTCGAGCATGGCCTTGAGCTCCTTGGGAGCGAGCTCGCGGACTGCCGCGGGGCGGTTCGGATTCTCGATCTTGAAGCCGCCATCGCCCTCTCCGACGAAGTCGATCGATACGCCGGCCGCGCGTGCTGCGCTGGCGCGGTCGAGCTGCACGGTGACGCCGTTGCTCTCGACGGTGACGTGCGATCCCTCCTTGGCGCCGATGTCGAGCGTGTGATCCCAGCCCGGTGTGATCGTCAAGTGAATGACGTCGCCGGGCGACCCATCTTTGAGCGCGGTCGACAGCTCTGCGGCCGCGCGCGGCGTGACGGTGACTGCCGGCACCTTCGCGGCGACGACGAGGTCACCGAGCTTTTTCTCGAGGTCACCGCTCTCGAACATCTGGCGCACGATATCGGCGCCGCCCACGAACTCCCCGCGGATGAACAGCTGCGGGAAGGTCGGCCAGTCCGAGTACTCCTTCATCCCGCCCCGAACATCTGGATCCGAGAGAACGTTGACGGTGGCGTACTTGGGGATCAAGGAGTTGAGGATGTTCACGCAGGACGCCGAGAACCCGCATTGCGGGAAGCTCCGCGTACCTTTCATGAACAGCACAACGGGGTCCTGGCCAACGAGGCCGTCGATCTTGGTCTTTACCTGCGGGTCGAGCGTCATGGGTAGTCCTGGTGGCTGATAGCACGATCACGGTACGGGCGGTGTCCTCGATTGCCGAGGTCGACCGCTTGGCCTGGGATGGCCTGTCCCACGCGCCATCTCCCTTTCTACGCCACGGTTTTTTGCGTGCGCTCGAGGAATCAGGATCGATCGACTCCGCACCGCCTGGGGCGCCGCTGCGCGGGCCAGCAAAGCTGGCCCTTGCGATTGCCGGCACGGGCAGGAAACGGTCGGGCTGGGCCCCGGTCTATCTCCTCGCCGAACGGGCAGGGCAGCTCGTCGGGGCGCTGGCGGCGTTCGTCAAGGATCACAGCTACGGCGAGTACATCTTCGACTGGGGCTGGGCCAACGCTGCCCAGCGCGCGGGGATCCGCTACTACCCGAAGCTGGTGAT
>JAYVWH010000192.1:0-6172 GCA_043786265.1 Kofleriaceae bacterium
GGGGGCGAGTAAAGCCAAGCCGCCCCCCAACCCCCTGCCCCCACATGGGAATTGGGTCCGTTTTGGCGCAATTCCCCGGCAGAAGGGGTCTTGTGATCCCCGGGCAGTTATGGCATCAGTCTGCGCGAACGATTTTGCGATCGTGGCGGAATTGGTAGACGCGCTGGTCTCAGAAGCCAGTACTTAACCGTGTGGAGGTTCGAGTCCTCTCGATCGCACTGGCCGCTGGCTCACCCCAGCGGCCTTTTACTTTTCGGGCAACGGTCTCTAGGTCTCGATCGACGTCGTCTTGAGACCGACGAGGTCACCGCACGGGCTGGTTCCGACGAAGTAGACATCGATGCTGATCGTACCGACGCGGATCACGGTCAGGTTCGTCAGGTTCGCCTCCATCACGGCGCGCAGCGCGCGGAACTTGGCCGCGTACTCGACGACGTAAGGATCATTCGGGTCGTACGCCTCACCGAGGCGGTCCATCATGTCGCTCCACGAGCGCTGCTCGACGAGCGTCCCCGCGGGGATGTTCAACAGCGTGGACAGCTTCGCCGTCGTCGGCGCGCCCTCGCCGGTCCAGCCGACGTAGGTCAGCGGATAGTCGCTCTCGCTCATGAACAGCATGCCAGCAGCGGCGGTCTCGAGCGACGACTTCAGCGACGGTCCGCATGCACCGCACACGCTCGACTCGGCGAGCTTGGTGAACCGCGACGTGCTCGCCCCCAGCTGCGCGGGGAACTTCACGACCGCGAACGGCTTGGTCAGCGCTTGCGTGACGAGGCAGCCCGTGCCCGGCGCGGTCAGGGACGCAGTGACCTTGACGCTCTTGCCGCTGTCTGAGAGCCGGACGTGCCGGATCTCGGCCCTGTACCCACCGGTCGTCTTCGCTCCCGCAGAGTAGACGGCCAGCCACTCCTCATCGAAGTCGAGCCACGACGGTGGGTTCGTCCCGAACGCCGCCTTGAACGAGGTAGCGCTGCGGATCACCCGCCCCTCTTCCGTGCGACCGACCGAGCTGCGTAGCGACAGGTCCGCGACCTCGGAGAACGCAAGGTCCGCCTGGTCGGTCTTCGCGTCGTCATCGGTGGCGACGGTGACATCGGGCGAGATCAGATCTCCGGTCGGACCATCGGCGCAGGCGACCGCAAGGGGAATCAGCAGCAGGAGAAGCAAGCGACGCATATACGCGCACCCACGAGCGATTACCGTGCCACGCGTAACGCCTCGAATCGCCATGACACACAGCGGCATGACGTCACGGTAGTGGCTAGTCCAGGCGCCATTGACAGCGATCCGGCAGGGCTCTCACGTCGTACTGGAAGGCGTGAGCGTCCTGTTCGCCATCGGGATCGTATTCGCGGAGCTGGTGCTGGTGCTCGCCACCCGTGAGATCGAGCCCTTGCCTCGGCGCCCCCGCGCGCAGCACAACTAGCGCGCGGTCGCGTCCCACACCCGGGACAGGTGCGCGAACGCCTCGTCCTGCGTGCCCGGACCAAGCGCGATTGTCGCGCGCTGTCCCGCGAGGGGAGATGCGATCGGTTGCGCGAGGTCCGCGAGCAGCGACTCGTCGCGAACACCGAGCGACCGCAGCCATGCCACGCGCTCCACTGTGATCGGAGACCCGTACATGCGATCGATCCACGCACAACCAAACGCGGCGCGCGCCTGTGTCGGATCGTCGAGCAAGACCCGTGCGTAGTGGCCGTAGGCACCACCATCAGGATCGTCGTCGGTGAGCTGCAAGCGCATGAAGCGGTCATCCGCGGCATCGACGGAGGTCCGCACCAGTAGGCGACCCTCGAGCTCTGCATCGAGCCGCGGTGCATACTGGCGATCGTCACGATCGTGGAGCGACCGCTCCGCGCTACGCAGATGACCGGGCAGCTCGGCCGGCAGATTCGCACAACGTCGCCGGCGCACGAGCTCGAACGTCTGGCGGATCGTGAGTCGCTCGTAGAGCAGATGACTGCGCGGGTGCGGCGCGAGCCATCGAACGTCGATGCGATCGAGCCCGACCTTCGCGCACACGTCGATCACGGCTCCCGCATCCTCTGGACGCTGCAACACCATCAGCAAGCGCGCCGCTGCCGCCGCGACCTTGAGGTTGTTCGCCTTGACGTGCGGCCGGATCGCCTCGATCGGCGCGTCGTCAGGCATCGTCCACGCGAGCTCGTACAGACACGAGCTGTCGCTGGGCAGGCTGTCGAGAGCGAATCGCACGACGTCGAGATCCGTGCTCGCGAGTAGCTCGCGCGCGTGCGCCCTCGCCGGCGCAGGCCCCGCCTCGAACGCACGACGCGCGATCGCGTGGCGCGCGGTTCGGTTGTAGTCGCGCCACGTTCCCGGGTGCAGATGGACGCCAAGCGCTCGTGCGCGCGGCTCGTCGACGGACCACAGCGCGAACATCTCGCCGAGCGCCTCGAGTCTCGCGGATGCGGGTCGTCCCGCCTCGCCCAGCCAGTCGAGCGCGCGCACGGCCCACTTCTGCCCCCGATGCTTGCCGCTCAGGCACTCGATGAGAAACGGCACCGCCTCGGGCACCGCGAGTCTGCGCGCGGCCTGCCACGGCGAATGAGGATTGCCGCCGCCCGGCGAGTCGAACGCCTCGAACGCGTCCTCCTCGGCGAGCACGGCCTCCATGACGGACACTAGCTCGGGTGCCAATGGCTACCTGCCGGCGCTCCGCATCACACACCTTCGCTGCGCAAGGCGGTCATCGTCTCGACGATCCACTTCTTGAGATCCTCGTTGATCGGCGCGAGGTCGCGCTCCGCAGCCGCGAGCACTTCAGACGGCTCGACGCCGGCCCGTAGCCCCGCATACATGTACGCGACCGCCGACGAGCGCGGTCCTGCCCTGCACGTGATCAGCGTCGGCCGCGGCATCTTGTCGAGCGCTGCGACGTGCTGGCGCGCCAGCTCGAGCGTGAGCTCGCGTGGCGGGTCCGAGATGATGTTGATCGAACGCGGCACCGCCGCCTGGACCTGCGCGTACGTCATCCCGCCGTGCATCGACGCGAACTCGGTCCCGACGAGGAAGACCCAAGACGCCGCCTTGTGCTCCGCTGCGAACGCTGCCGGATCCGCGATCAGCCCGCGGTTATGGATGATGTCTTTAGGCAGCTCGAACGCCATTGGCCCATCGTACCAGCACAAAACGAAACGCCCCCGGTCTCCCGAGGGCGTCATTCACAACGAGTGTGCCTCCGGCGTGGTGGCCGCTAGCCGGCGATCGTGAGGCCCATCTGGGCGCGCACGTTGAAGAACTCTTCGCTGATCGAGTAGAGGACGAGCTCTTTGATCTTGTCCTTCACCTGCGGGCCGCCGACGGTGACCGGCTCGGCCGAGACCATGCGCGCTGCGATCTCGAGATCGCCGCACACCACGAAGCCTGCACGATGCGAGACCGCGTCGACCGCGTGTCCCCACTTCGCCAGATTGATCTCCGGCGCCGCCTGGATGAACTTCTGAACCACGAGGCCCAGCTGCTCCATCGCGTGCGGCGGCATGCGCTTCTGCATCTCCGGCACCCACTGCTCGACCGTCGGACCGACGTCCTGCGGAACCGGGAAGTTGCGGTTGAACATCTTGATCGCGCTCAGCATGACGACCTTGAGCTCGGTGTTCGTCTGCAGCAGCATCTTCAGGTAGTACTCGGGCCGCATGAACGTCAGGCGGCGAGCGGACAAGAACGCGATCTCGCGCTCGTTCTTGCCCTGCAGCAGATGCGGACGGACCACGAACGACGGGCACAGCTCCGTCTTCTCGATCGCGTTTGCGAGCTGAATCTCCGCGGCCTTGTTGTCCTCGACGAGGAACACCTCGGGCAGCGGAACGTTCAGAACCTGCGCGACATAGTAGAAGAGCTTGCTGAACAACAGGCTATCGCCCTGCAGCTGGCGCTTGTCCTTGCGCTTGATGCCGAAGTCCTTGTGCGGGAACGCCTTCATCACGGCGACGCCCTGCCAGCAGGCAGAGAAGATCGCCGAGATGTAGCGGTTCTCGTCCGGGTGGACGAGCTTGCCCCACGTCTCGCCGGTCATCGTGTTCTTCGCCTTGACGAGTCCACGCGGCTTGTACTGCTCGTAGAACTGCATCTCGTCGGCGTCCGCCTTCTTGAGGAAGGCGAGCGTGTTACAGACGCACCAGCGCTTGTCGTACTGGTGCGTATCCATATAGATGCGCGCGAGTGCCTTGTACGAGTCGTACTTGAACGGCTCGTTCTTCAGCATCAGCATGTGCTGCGCGACAGCCTTGTCCGTGTATTCCGGCCCTGCCACGAGGTAGAGCTCGGCGAGCAGCTCGGCGCGGTCTGAACCGTCGGCTCGCATCTCGTTCTTCGGATCCATCTGCTGGGCGATCTCGTACGCCTGCGTCGCCGACTGGTAGTGCTTGAGGCGCGAGCGATAGATCTCGCCGAGGCCGTCGAAGAGACCGACCTGCAGCTTGTGGAACATCGGATTCCCGCCCTTGGGCAGGCGCTTGATCATGTCGCGGTACGCGCGCTCCTGCCCCTTCCAGTCACGCTTCGTCGTGAGCACCTTGTCGATCGCTTCGAACGACTTCAGTGCGCGCGGGATCAGCGCATCGGTCAGCTTGTCGGGCTCGGCGAAGAACGCATCGAGTGCGCGGTTGTAGTAATCAACCGCCTCGTCGAGGCTCTTGAGCTCGTCACGGCAGATGGTCGCAGCGGCGTGGTGGTACGCACCCTTGCGAGCGCCAGAGCTCTCGAGCGCCACGAAGCGCTCGATCGTCTCGACGACCTTCTTCCACTGCTTGGTCTCCGTGTAGAGGTCGAGGATCTTCTGCAGCAGCTGGTGGTCTTCCGGCGCAACCTCGAGAGCATCGAGGAATGCAGCGGTCGCCTTCTGCGCGTTCTGCAGCTTGTCCTGGTAGATGCCGCCGATCTCGGACAGCAGCTGGACCTTCTCCTTCTCCTTGGCCGTCGCGATCAGACCACGCTTGGCGTGAACCACCGCTTCCCAATCGCCTTGCGCGGTCTGCAGATCGATAACGGCCTGCAGGGTGTCGCGGTGAGACGGATTGATCTCGAGGGCCTTCTCGAACATGTTGAGCGCCTTCTTGCGCTCACCGAGGGCCTGACGAACCATGCCGAGCCGGTTGTAGATGCGGACGACGTCCGCCTCATCACTGGCGTCACGGTGCTGGACGAGGATCGTCTGGTAGATCTTTCCAGCGTTGTCCCAGTCCTGCATCTTGAACATCAAGTCGGCGCGGCCAACCAGCGTCGGCAGATACGTCGAGTCGATGTCGTACGCGGCCTTGTAATAGCCGAGCGCCTTCTGGTTCTCGCCAAGCTCGTCCGCCGTGCGCGCTGCACGGTAGTAGAGCTCGTTGAGCTCGCGCGGGTCGGCATGGAGCTGGCCGACCTTGCGGCACAGCATGTCGATGACCGGCTGTAGCTCGCGCCACTGGTTGTCATTGAAATACAGATCTGCAAGCGGACGGCCCGCGTCGACGTGCTCTGGATCGAGCGCGATCACCGCCGCGTACAGCTGCTTGGCCTGGTCGTCCTGGCGAAGCTTGTACGAGTAGATGTTCGCGGCCTCGAACAAGAGGCGCACCTTGTCGATCGCGACCGGAGTGTAGCTCTCTGCACGCACCATCATCTGGGCGGCCTTGAGCCAGTCACCACGATCCGAGTACTGCTTGGTCAGAGCCTCCATCGTCGGCACGTGGCCGGGATCGAGAGCGAGACCGCGGAGCAAATTGCTCTCCGCACCCTCGGCGTCCGAGAGCTGCGTGTACTGGATCTTGCCCATCCGCCAGTACATCTCGACCTGGCGACGCGTGTCGGTCGTCAGCTGAACGAGGTGCGACATCATGTCGATGGCGCGGTCCCACTCGCTGATCTTCTCGTAGAGGCGACCGAGGGCATCGAGGCTGCGCTCTTCATCGCCGTCGAACGACAGGACGTCGTTGTAGGCCTCGACCGCGCGATCGATCTCCTTGAGCTCGACCTCGTAGACCTGCCCCATCGCGACGTACAGCTCGATACGTGTGGCCACGTCCGCGGTCGCCATGATGTGGTTGCGGTAGGTCTCGACGAGCGCCTCGTACTTACCGGCCGCCTGGTAGAGGCGTGCTAGCTCGCGGTAGGCGCTATAGTTGCGGCTGTCGATCGCGACGATCTTCTCGAGAGCTTCCGCGGCGCGGTC
>JAYVWH010000193.1:0-4406 GCA_043786265.1 Kofleriaceae bacterium
CGAGACCGCGCGGGGTGATGTCGGAGCAGGTCTCGCCGGCCGGGCATTCACCGGTGGCGCGACGCTCGCCCGCATAGCAGGCGACGAGAGGGAGCGAGAGGGAGGCGAGGAGTAGGCGATTCATGGTGGGACAATCAGCACCCGTCATGCCAGTGGTTGGACCAATAGGCTTCGCGGGGTTACGCACCGCGCGATCACCGGCTGCCACGCCGTCCGGACACCAATGTCAGGGATCGAATCGGTAGCCCGAGCCGCGCACGGTGACGAAGTGGCGCGGCGCTTCGGGATCGCCCTCGAACCGGCGGCGGAGCTGACCGACGAAGTTGTCGACCGTGCGCACGCTACCCGCGGATTGCCCCCACACGAGCTGGAACAGCTGCGCACGCGAGAACACCTGGCTGGGGTGCTGCACGAAGAACACGAGCAGCTCGAACTCGAGATGGGTCAGCTTGACGTCGTCACCGCCGCGCGTGACCACGCGCTGCGTGAGACCGATCGCGATCGCATCGGCACCTTCACCAAACCCGAGCGTGTCACTCGCGGGGCGCGAGACCGGAGTGGCCACGACGTTCATTGCGGTCCGGCGCAACACGGCGTCGATGCGCGCGAGGAGCTCGGCGAGCGCAAACGGCTTGGTGACGTAGTCATCCGCGCCGAGCCGCAGTGCCGCCACCTTGTCGTACTCGTCATCGCGCGCCGACAACACGATCACGGGGACAACGTTGTCCTCGGCGCGCAGCGCGGACAGGACCTCGAGGCCGTTGCGCTTGGGCAGGTTGATGTCGAGCAGGATCAGGATGAAGTCCTCGGTCAGCGCCTGGCGAAGTGCCTCGTCGCCATCGCGAGCGATCGAGGTAACGTGCCCGGCGAGCTTGAGGTTGAGTGCGAGACCGGTCGCGATCGCGTCGTCGTCCTCGACGATCAGGACTCTTCCGCTCATGACGCTGCTCGCTCGGCCATGCGAGCGCGCTGAGCCTTCGGGTCCGCGGAGCGCAGCCGGATGCGAAACGCCGTGTCACCGGGGCGCGATTCGAAATCGAGTTTGCCTCGCTGCCCACGCACGATCGTGCGCACGAACGCCAGCCCGAGGCCGACGCCCGACGCCCCGGTCTCGTGGGCGGCGCGACCGCGCTTGAACTGCTCGTAGATCGAGCTGGCATCGTCGGCGTCGATCCCGCCGCCGTTGTCGCGCACGACGATGTCGGTCCAGCGTCCGGCGCCGCGGGCCTCGATCGTGATCTGCTTCGGCGTGCCGCCGTACTTCCACGCATTCGTCAAAAGATTGAGGATCGCGCGCACGAGCGTGCTCCGATCTCCGATGACCACAAGATCCGGCTCGAGGTGCGTGGTGATCGGCGTCGGCTCGGTGAGGGTGACCGCATCGAACGCGGCAATGGCCTCCTCGACGAGTGTCGCGATGTCGACGCGGTCGCGCGCATAGATGTGAGCGCCGGACTCGAGGCGCGACAGCTCGAGTACGCGCGTGACGAGCAGCTCGAGCCGGCTGGTCTCGCGGGCGAGTAGCGATAGCACTTGCTCGCGCTCGGTGGGAGCGAGGCGGTCGTCGCGCAACGACTCGAGGAGCAGCCGGATCGAGGTCACCGGGGTGCGCAGCTCGTGGGACACCGCGGAGACGAAGTCGTTCTGGAGTCGCACCAGCGACGCGCCCTTGCCGAGAAACACCGAGGTGAGGATGTAGCCGGTGATGCCCGACGTACAGAACGTGAGCACGAGGACGCCGGTGACGAGCATCGTTGTCGAGTTGTGCATCGTCAGCTGGACGATGCCGACGCCGGTCATCAGCACGGTCGGTAACAGTGCGGCGAGCATCAGAACGATCTGCGCTCTTCGCAGCTGGACGTTCGCCGGTGGCAGTTTCACGGGGCGACTATGCCACTACGCCGCGTCGGCGACGACGGGCGTGGCGTCCGCGACGGTTGCGGGGAGCCGGACGTGCGCGGGCACGCCGTGGAGGTCCCACACGAGGCCCACGGCGGCTAGCGTGCGGAGCACGTAGTACGTGCAGTCGATCTCCCACCAGAAGAAGCCCTGCCGGGCAGCAACTTGATAATGGTGATGGTTGTTGTGCCAGCCTTCGCCCATCGTAACGATCGCGAGCACGTGGTTGTTCCGCGAGTCATCGTCGGTCGGGTAGCGACGGCCGCCCCACAAATGCGAAAGCGAGTTGATCGTGAACGTGCCGTGCCAGCACAGCACCTGGGGCAGGGCGAACGCCCAGACGAGGCCCCAGAACCCGGCGACCGCAAAGGCGATCACGCCCGCCGCGACGGGCGGCACGAGCCACCACGTGTCGAGTGCGCGCAGCTCGGGATACTTCGCGAAGTCGTTGATGCGCGAGTAGTCGGTCTCCTCGAGGTCGCGCGACAGGATCCATCCCATGTGCGACCACCAGAATCCGGACTGCTTCACCGAGTGAAGGTCGCCCGGCATGTCGGACAGCTTGTGGTGCACGCGATGATGAGCGGCCCACCACAGCGCGCCCTTCTGCGCTGTAAACGTCGCGCCGAGCGCGAGGACGAACTGGAACCAGCGCGAGGTCTTGTA
Source organism: Kofleriaceae bacterium (assembly GCA_043786265.1). Classification (GTDB taxonomy): domain Bacteria; phylum Myxococcota_A; class Polyangia; order Haliangiales; family Haliangiaceae; genus JABFXX01. The sequence continues at coordinate 2,566 of JAYVWH010000193.1, forward strand.
GCTGCGGTGCGAGAAGTACCGGTGATACCCGCCAGTGACGAAGAACATGCGTGGCACGTACATCGCGACGGTCCATGCGAGAGCGAGCCACGACACGCCGGTGATCGCGATGCCGACGATCGCGAGGATGTGTACACCCCAGAACGGGCTCGACTGGGCGTTGAAGTAGATGCGTCGCCAGCCCTTGGTCTGCGCATTTTCGACAGCGGTCACGCTCATGTACTAGCCGAGCATAGAAACTGCCGGCCGGGCTGACGGTCATGATTCCGTCACGGTAGGTTGCAACGCATGCAATACCGCAACCTTGGCGCCTCCGGGGTCAAAGTCTCGAATCTGTGCCTTGGCGCAATGACGTTTGGCGAGGCCGACGAGAAGTCGTTCATGCACAAGGTTGGTTCCGACGAGGCGACGTCGCATGGGGTGATCGACCGCGCCCTGGCCGCGGGCGTCAACTTCATCGACACGGCGGATGTCTACGGACAGGACGGGCTGTCCGAGCGCGTGCTCGGCGGCTGGCTGGCGACGCGCGGTGCGCGCGACAAGGTCGTGCTCGCGACGAAGTTTCGCTTCACGATGGGCGACGGTCCGAACAAGAGCGGTGCCTCGCGCTACCGGATCGTGAAGTGCTGCGAGGACTCACTGCGCCGGCTGCGCACCGATCGGATCGACCTCTACCAGATCCACATGCAGGACATGGCCGTGCCCGAGGAGGAGACCCTGCGCGCGCTCGATGATCTTGTCAGCGCCGGGAAGATTCTCTACATCGGCGCGTCGAACTACGGCGCGTACCGCCTGATGAACAGCCTGTGGCTTTCGAAGACGCACCACTGGACGAAGTTCGTGACGTTTCAGGCGCAGTACTCGCTCGTCGTGCGCGACGTCGAGCGCGAGCACGTGCCGCTCTGCCGCGACATGGGCCTCGGCATCCTGCCGTGGTCGCCGCTCGCGGGAGGCTTCCTCACCGGCAAGTTCGAGAAGGGGCAGGTGCCCGATGCGAATGCACGGCTCGGTGCCAAGCCGGAGCGCATGGCGCGCTACGACAACGATCGCAACTGGACGATCATCGACGCGGTGCGCACCGTCGCGCGCGAGGTGAGCTCGACCCCGGCGGCCGTCTCCCTCGCGTGGTTGCTCGCCAAGCCACAGGTGTCCTCGGTCATCTTCGGTGCACGAAACATCGAGCAGCTCGACGCGAACCTCGTTGCATCGGAGCTGGTGCTGTCCCCGCAGCACGTCGAGACGCTCGACAAGGCGTCGGCATTTCCGCTCGGCTATCCGTACGAGTTCATCGCGCAGACCCAGAAGGTCTGGTGACCGCTACTGGTACGGGACCGGTGGACCTGCGGCCGCGTCAGGTAGTCGGGGCGAAGGAACTTGAGCGCGATGTCACGACCGAGCTCGATGTCGCGCGCCTTGTAGACGATGCCGTGAGCACGGAGGCGAGGCGCGCGCGCAGCTGGTCGTATGTCGCCTCGTCGTCTACGGTACGAACTGAGCCAGTGCCGCCGCTGCGATCGTGGCATCGCCCGCGACGAACACGGTGAGCTCGTCGAGCTGGCGACCGTCGACGAGGCCGGCTGCGAGGGCAGGGAGCCCGGTCTGTTCGTCGGTGATCGTCGCGAGTGTGCGCAGGTCGTCGTCGAGCTCGACCATCGCGAGAGCGTTGACGTGTGTGCCGCGCCGTAGCTGCGCCGCCGCGAGCGTCATCGGCACGTGGATGCACACGATGTCAGCGGTGAGCGCCTCGGCCACCGGAACAATCCGACCACCGACCGCTGCGGCCACCGACCCCGACGTGCAACGAATGTCCTGCGGCGCAAACCACGTTCGGTGCGCGACGA